>CAWIUZ010000268.1:0-12063 GCA_963838915.1 uncultured Acidobacteriota bacterium | reverse complement strand
GAATGGCAGGGTAGCGGCCCGGCTGGTTGGGCCGGTAGAGGTCGCCCGTCACATAAAAATTGGGCAGACTCTGGAACAGGACTTTCTCAATTGTGTAACCATCCGCCTTGATTTCGCCCGTGATTTTGGCGTTCAGCGGGCCGCTGTAATCCGGCAGGCCACCCAGGAGCTTCAGCAGCTTTTCGTGCACTGTCTTTTTTCGCTGCTCCGCTTCGGCCACAGTGTGGATCTGGTCGATCTCCCGCTGCCGCTGCTGAAGTTGCTGCTGCGCAATGTGATTCATCCATCGCAGCAGTGGGTCGTGTATGGCTTCCTGCGCGAAGAGACAGCAGGGAGTCAGGAAAAATACAAAAGAGAGTACGAGTTTATTTGGTCTCATGATTCGATTACCTACTCAGGACTGCAGAATTAAGTGACATCACCCCCTCACCCCCCGACCCCTCTCCCCCAAGGGGGCGAGGGGAGAAATAACCCAAGTTTATGCCCTCGCCCCCTTGGGGGAGAGGGTGGCGCGCAGCGCCGGGTGAGGGGGGTTGGTCCGTCACCATATTACATAACCCTCGGTAGGGCGGGACCCCCGCGCTATGCAAATGCCATCAGCCGGCGCGCATTCTCGACGCAAATGGCCTTTTGAGAAGCGTCGTCGAGCCCGGATTCCTGCATTTTCAGGATGGCCGATTCAAAATAAAAGAACGGGTAGTACGAGCCGAAGAGCACGCGGGACAGTGGAACCTGACGCACCAGCCGCGCTAGTCCGGCCACTCCTTCCACCATGCTGATATCCATTGCAACATCGCCGGAGGCAAGCGCCGCCGCATAATCTTCTCGTTCGATTTGCGAGGTGCAGTTCAGAAGCTCCAACCGCAGTCCGGCCGTCCTTTTCACCACATTCGCCAGCGGAGAGAGATCTACGGCAGGGACCCGCATGAGCGGCGACTGGGTGCGCGGATCTTCCATCGAGAGCGCCAACTGCACTATCAGCCGGCGCTCCGCCGCCAGTTTCAAAAGGTCCGCGAAAACCGGATCGTCCAGCTTGTACCCATGATAATTGGGGTAAAGTCGGATGCCCAGCATCGTGTGCTCTTCATGGCAGCGCCGCACGTCTTCCTGCCAATCGGGCAGCATTGGATTCACGGTTCCAAATGGAATCAGCATGCCCTCCCCGAACCGGTGGCACGCCTCAGCCAGACGAGTATTCACTCCGGCAATATCACGCTCCAGAAGACCTTCGAAGCTTCCAGCCCAGGCTTGCTCAACTTTTGCGTCAATTAGCTTCGCGACGAGCCACGCCGGCTCATCGCCATTGAGCCGGCGGAAGGGCCAGCGGGAAAGATATACGTTGGTATCGATGATCAAATCTTATAACCTTTTTTCCGCAGCACGGGCTCCAATAATCGACGAAGATTGCCGCCCAGGATCAGCTTCTTGTCGGCGTCAGAGATCGCGGCGCCTTCCACCTTGGCAATCTGCGAAGCAAAGCTTCGTCCGCCGACATCGCTGCCGTAGATCACCCGCTCTGCGCCCAACTCGCGCACGGCCATTTCGACATATCCGTTTGTGGGGTCCGAGCCGGCCAGCCCGCAGCAAACGTTTTTAGTGGAACGAATGGCGCGAATTCCCAGTTCCCAGTTTCCGCCGGTATGCGCGCACACGATTCGCAGCTTGGGGTGGCGCCGGGCGAGTTCGACTACGTCAAACGGAGTGGATTCGGTTGGGTGGTTTCCGAGTGCGTTCAACCATTCGTGCTGAAGAATGACGACGTCATTGGCGACCGCCCATTCGGCAATCGGGTCCATCGCCGGAATATTGCAGCGCGCGTCGGCTTCGATCTCGCCAATCATCACCATGGGGCCGTCTCGGATGCAGCGATCGAGTTCCTGAATGCTGAATTCAGGCAGCGCGGGCGAGATATACACCGAGCCGTAAGCCCGCTCGGGGAACGCCTTCACGGCGCGCATGACGCGGTCGTTCTCGAGGCGAAATTGCTCGGGCGGGTTCGGATGCCGATCGGCTGAATAACCTTGCGAGAGAATCAGGCGCTCCACGCCCACACGGTCCATGCACTTCACCATGAACCCCATCCGTTCCTCGGGAGTATCGCCCGGAACCGCGCCGAGGTGAGCGTGTTGATCCCAGATCCGCATGTCTCCGCTAGGAGCGCGATCTTCCGACACGCTGGCCCTGGCGAGCGCCAACGCCCCGCTCGCGCCCAGAGTTTTTATGAATGTCCGGCGGTTCAACATATTCATTGTGCCGAAGGCGCCATGGAGTGCGGTAGCGTCAGGTACCGCCGTTTTCGTTAAATTCCACGGCGGCAGCTTCGCTGCCGCGCTCCAAGCAATGCGTAACCATCAAACAAGCCTGTCATTCCGAGCGAAGCGAGGAATCCCGCCCTGCTTGATGAAGAGTCGAGAAACAACCAACAAGGCGAGATTCCTCGCTTTGCTCGGAATGACAGCGAACTCTCAAAGCAGAGAAGCATTCTGCCTTCCGCTTTCTGCCTACTGCCTACCGTACCGCCGCCTCCCCAAACGCGGGCGTACGGTCAGTGTCCGATATTGTGGCACAAATCGCAATTCACTGGTGCGTTGCGCAGCTTGTGGCAATTCACGCAAGCCACCATCGAAACTTCTTTCTCCTGCCAAAGCTGATCGCGCTCCGCGACGTTGCCGTGGCACACCGCGCATTCAACGTGAGCGTCCAGGTGCTTCTGGTGGCTGAAGTAAACAAAATCAGGAAGCTTGTAAACTGGCTTCCAGGCGAGCAGGCGATCGTCTGCGCGGAGCTCAACTAACTTCTGGATCTCCGGGCTATCGCGTTTGACTGTCGCATGACAGGTCAGGCACTCGGCCGCGCCGGGAACCTGCATCTTGCCGCCGGTTCCCAAAACTTGGTGGCAGGTGTCGCACTGAAATCCGGCTTGAATGTGCCGGCGGTGACTGAATGCAATCGGCTGAACAATCGGATTCGCCGGGGCAGGAAGCTCCTGCGGCTCACGGGCAGGGCTCGTAGCGAGGGTTCGCGGATAAGCGCCGGACCGCAACCGTGCCGGCCCTTGGCCTTTGGGGTAGAGAGCGTACGCAGCCAGCACAGTGGGCGCGGAGTTGTCGGGATTGAAATAACCACCCGGCCCCACCGCAACCACCACGAATTGCTTCCCGGATTTCTCGCCCATGTAGGTCATGGGTGTGGCGTGCGCGTTCGATTCAAGCTGATCAACCCAGAGTTCCTTGCCGGTCTTCGCGTCAAATGCCCGGAAACGGTGATCAACCGTTGCCCCAATAAAGATCAGTCCGCCTGCCGTAGCAATGGACCCGCCGAGGTTGTAGGTTCCCGTTTTGGGAACGCCGCGCGCCTCGAGTTCATCCATCACGCCCAGTGGAACTTTCCAAGCCAGCTTGCCGGTTGCAAGGTCGATGGCATTCAGGTCGCCCCAAGGAGGCTTTTGACAGGGATAGTGGTGATCATCCCAAAAGCGCGCGTAATTTCCCCACTTGCTGCTGCGGAGGTAGGCCTCCGGGGAACCCGGCGGCTGAGGCTGCATGCGTCCCACGGCCCCCACTTCGCTGACGTTCACAAACAAGTAATCGAGCGAGGGATCGAAGGAGGTGCCGGACCAGTTGCCACCCCCGAGCGTCCCGGGAATTTCAACCGTCAGCTTCTCGAGTCCCCAGGGTTTGAAGATCCCGCCGGGCAGCGATTCGGCAAAATTATCGAGGCAGTATTTTCGAGACTCCGGCGTGACGCTCGTAATATCGTCAAGCGTGACGGACGTGCGGGCCAGTTGCATCGACTCAATGGGAAATGGCTGAGTCGGCCAGGTCGCTTCCCCCGGCACTCGAGATTGCGAAACAGGGCGCTCCTCGACAGGTAAGAGAGGCTTGCCGCTCAACCGATCCAGCACAAAGACAAACCCCATTTTGGTGACTTCCGCTACGGCCGGAATCTCTTTGCCATCGCGACGCACGGTGATCAAGTTCGGCGGCGCGCGCGCATCGTAATCCCAGATGTCGTGGTGCACCATTTGGAAGTACCAACGAATCTTGCCGGTTGCGGCATCAAGCGCCACCAGCGAATTGCCAAACAGCCCCGCACCTTTGCGATCCGCGCCATAGAAGTCGTATGAAGGCGAGCCGATGGGCAAGAACACCATGCCGCGATCGGTGTCCACGCTCATCACGGACCAGACATTCGTGCCCGACCGGTCTTGCCAGGAATCGTCTTGCCAAGTCTCGTGCCCCGCCTCGCCCACTCGGGGAACGGTGTGGAAGCGCCACACTAGCTTTCCGGTGCGGGCATCGAAAGCTCGAACGTCGCCGCTTGGTCCTTTCGAGGGATATTCCTGGACCTGCGAACCGGCGATCACCAGATCCTTGTAAATCGCAGGCGGTGAAGTTGAGTTGTACTGAGCGCGCTGGAATTTGTCCGCCACACCGGTGCGCAAGTTGATCGACCCTGCATCGCCGAAGCCCTGGCAAGGCCTGCCGGATAGGGGATCGAGAGCAAACAGCCGCGCGTCCTCGGTGATGTAGAAAAGGCGCTTATCAAGTTCGGATTTCTCCGGCCCGCACCGGACGCTCGACTGCCCCTCCCAATAAGCCGCGCCACGGCTGGGGTTCGGCCGCCGGGTGCCGCTTTCCTTGGGATCGGGATCGAACACCCAAATCTGTTTTCCGGTTTCGGCGTCCACCGACACGGCCTGGCCGGTGGAGGTCGTGAAGTAGAGGACGCCGCGCACCATTAGCGGCGTGGCCTCAAACGCAGCAATTCCGCTGTTGGGAGTCGGCGGAATCACGTACGTCCAAGCCCGCTCGAGGAGTTGAACGTTCGAGGTGTCGATCTGTTTCAGGGGGGAGAAGCGCCTGCCCCCAGGATCGTGGCCGTAATTCCGCCACTCGCTATCCGCGGAACCGGTCGAGTGCTGCGCGAAAGCAGCGCTCGAGGCTAGAAGCATTAATGCCAGCGCAGACTTCATGGTGAATGAAAAGTCAGCCCTCTCAGCGTGTGGAAGAATCGGCTCGTGGCGGCACATCGTTGGGGCGAGCCCTCTTGAATTGCGGCTCCGGCGCGCTGCGTTCATCTGTCTGTGGCAGTGAAGCTCGAGAAACCGAAGTCGCGATTCACGCCCGTGGCGCCGTCGAGAAAAAATCCCATGCCCGGACTGCCGCTGGTGAATTTGTTGTCGTTGAGCTCGAAGATCTGTTCGCCGTTGATGTAGACCGTGAGAGTGTTCCCAATCATGCTGGCCTTCACCACGTCGCCGGTTTTGACTCCATACTTCGAACCGCCCATGTTTTTGAGGTACGTGAACTTTCCCAACGGCCCTTCCCAGCGAGCCACGTTGCAATAGGCCTGGGGAATCTTCGAGCAGCGGAACATGATTTCGTAGCCTGTGCAACTGTGCTGAGTGATGGAACTTCGCAGGCGAATCTCGACTTCCTCCCAGACCTTGTCATCCTGGTTCGGATGCACCGAGTAAACCGTGGCCTGAACCGTTTGGTTTGGCCCCCAAGTGCCTTTCAGCAGGGCCGTCGAGTCATCGTATTTCTGCGGCTCCGGCCTGCTGCCGCCGATTTCAGCGCCAAAGGCCAAGCCCGGAAGTGTCTCGACATCGGCCCAGTCAAGGCCGTCGGCATGGCCGTTCAACCACTTGCCGCCTTCGGAAAGCGGGTTCGCCGCGTGAGGGAACTTGGTGCTGTAGGGGCCGTGCAACGCGGCCGGGGCCGGGGCGGCTGTCAGGTCCTTACCGCTACGCGAGGGCTGCCAAAGCGCCGCGACGGCAGCGAAGGCGAGAATGCAAAGTCCCGCCCTGATTCTGCGCTTTGAACTGTCAGCAACGGTCCTTGAGTAACTGAACATTCTCATCTCCTATCGCCGGCCGGCCCGACAAGCTGGAATCAGGGAGCGCCGATCAGGCCCGGGATTCTGTCGCTTCGGCTTACCAGCCTCCAACCGCGCCGCGAGCAAGAATCAGGCGCCAAGTGCGACCATGGAAAACGAAGAGGAGTATTCTAGCAGGTCGTAGCACTACTTGTTGCGCGTATTGTCTCAAAATCCGCTATTATCTATCTCTGCCGGGGACAACTGTGTGAATGCGACTTCAGTATGAAGAAGATCAAACGCCGCGAATTTCTGACGACCGCCGCCGCAGGGTTTACCTGTTCTCCTGCGATCCTGCAGGCGAGCGCGCCTCGCACCACGGACATCCGGATTGAAACCGTCCGTATCGAATTCAAGGAGTACCAGTATCGCGTTCCGATCAAGTTCGGGGGCGTCGTATCAACGCACGTCGTTCTCTTGAACGTGAACTGTGCGGTGCGATCGCGGGGCGGTAAGAGTTCCCGAGGCTTCGGTTCGATGCCGCTCGCGAACACCTGGGCGTTTCCTTCGCGCGTTCTCTCTTTCAGCGATACGCAGAAAGCCATGAATACGCTGGCGGAGCGCATCTCCAAGCTGACGCAGGACCTTAAAGAGTACGGCCATCCCATCGAACTCAATTCGTCGCTCGAGCCCCAATACTTGAAGGCTGCCGAGGCGGTCACGCAGGAGCAAAAGCTGGCCGAACCCATTCCCAAGCTATGCACGCTGGTGACGGCGAGCGCGTTGGACGCCGCTGTCCATGATGCGTACGGCAAATTGCACGGGCTGAACTGCTACCATACCTATGGCCCCGAGTTCATGAATCGTGATCTTTCGTATTATCTAGGTGAGGATTACAAAGGAGAGTACCCGGAAAAGTACGTTTTGAAGGAACCCAAGGCCCGGATGCCGATGTATCACCTGGTTTCGGCGATCGATCCCTTGGTGGACGCGGATATCAAGCGGCGCGTGAACGACGGCCTGCCGGAGACGCTCCCCGAGTGGATCAATTACAACGGGCTGACCCACTTCAAAATCAAATTGGACGGCGACGATTTGAAATGGGATTCCGAGCGCGTGCTCGGCGTGGACCGGGTGGTTACGGAGACCGAGCAAAAGCGCCGGGTGACGGACTGGGTTTACTCGCTGGACTTTAACGAGCGCTGCCCCAATGTTCAGTATCTTGTCGATTTTCTGCACCGGGTTAGGGACCAGTCGCCGGGAGGCTTTGCGCGGATTCAGTACGTCGAGCAGCCCACCGCGCGCGATCTTGACACGCATCGCCAGAACGTGATGTTTGAGGCCGCCAAGTTGAAACCGGTAGTCATCGATGAATCCTTGACCGACCTCCACGCGCTGAAACTTTCCCGCGAGATGGGGTACACAGGAGCGGCCCTCAAAGCCTGCAAAGGGCAGAGCAACATGATGATCCTCGCTCCTTATATGGAAAGGAACAAGATGTTCCTCTGCGTACAGGACCTCACCTGTCCCGGCGCCTCGCTGATCCAATCCGCGAGTTTGGCCGCGCACGTTCCCGGCGTCAAAGCCATTGAAGCCAATTCGCGTCAGTATGTGCCCGCGGCTAACCGAGGCTGGGAAAAGCGCTTTCCCGGCATTTTCCACATCACAGACGGCACCATGGACACTTCGCATTTGAACGGCCTGGGAATCGGGGCGGTGTAGGACCCGCATATGCAGAAAACTCAACCGCTGTCATCCTGAGCGCAGCGAAGGATCTTAGCAGTTGTCGCTGAACCACCGAACTTAAACAAACTGCCGACATCCTTCGCTGCGCTGAGGATGACAGGTCCGTGGGTGCAGGAAGGGAAAGGATGCGCGACGTGCTCTCCAGACGCAGGTTTCTCGAAGCCTCATCGGCCGCCGCTTTGGCCGGCACTGGAATTGTCTCCAGCGCCGCTCGCGCCCTCTCGTACGTCCCTGCCCCCTTTCGCGGCACTCTTTGCCTTTTCTCGAAATCCGTTCCTCATTTGAACTGGCAGGAGCTGGCCATAAGCTCGAAGCGTGCCGGGTTTGGAGGGATCGACCTTACCGTCAGGCGCGACGGGCACGTGATGCCGGCACGCGCGGCGGAAGATCTTCCCAAGGCGGTCGCCGCAATCCGCGCTGAAGGTTTGGAAGTCCCGATGATCACGACGGAGCTGGTGCGCGCCGACGATCCCACCGCCGTGCCCATCATGAGCACCGCGTCCCGGCTTTCCATTCCTTACATGAAGCCGGGGTACTATCACTACCAATTCGTTGACGTGCGAAAAGAAGTGGAGGAGGCCGGCAATCAATTCCGTGGACTGGCCAAGCTGGCGGAACAATACAGAATTCAATTGGGCTTCCACAATCACGCCGGGTACATCGGATGCCAGCTTTGGGATTTCGCACCGGTGATCGATTCCCTGGACCCCAGATGGGTGGGATACTACTACGATCTCGAAAACGCGGTGGAAGAAGGCGGCGCGCAAGGCTGGAGAATCGACGCCAACCTGGCGATGCCCCGGCTGAAGATGCTGGCGGCCAAGGATATGTATTGGAAGAAGACCGACGCGGAAGGCTGGCGCGCCACCACCTGCCCCTTGGGCGAAGGGATGTGTAACTACAAAGTCCTTTTGCGCATGGCGGCGGAGAGTGGATTCCACGGCCCCATTTCTCTACACATGGAATACCAGATTCCCGGTGTGTCCGACGAGCAGGGAATTGCACTCTCGCGAGCCACAGACGACGCCCTCATGGCCGCCGCCCAGCGCAACCTTGACACTCTGAAGACGCTGCTGCACGAAGCGTATGAAGCCAGTTGATTGAGGATGGCATTGGCTGGCGCTCGCTTTGGAGTGCGGCAGCTTGCTGCCGCTTTTGCTCAGGCCAGCTTGCTGGCCGGGATTGGGACACCTAATGAGCGCGAGCAAGCTCGCGCTCGGGGAAAGCGGCAGCAAGCTGCCGCACTCCAAAGCGGGGCTGAAGCCCCGTCCTTCCGGAACCTAGAAAGGGTGATTTTATGAGTGAATTATCGCGGAGAGAGTTCGGCAAGCAGGCAATCGCAGCGGGCCTTGCGACAGCGCTCAGTGCCACGCGCGTTCAGGGCGCGAACGATCGCATACGCGTGGGCTTTATCGGACTCGGGAATCGCGGGGACCAGGTGCTCGACGGATTTCTCGAGCATCGAGACGCGGAAGTGGTGGCGATTTGTGACCTGCACCAGCCCTACCTGGATTTCGCGGCCAGGAAGATCGGGAACAACCCGCGGCAGTTTAAGGACTATCGCCGCCTGCTTGAACTGAAGGATATCGATGCCGTGGCGATCTGCACGCCCGACCACTGGCACACCCTGATCAGTATTCAGGCCTGCGAAGCCGGAAAGGATATCTACGTCGAGAAGCCGCTTTCGCTGGTGGTTGCCGAAGGACGCAAGATCGTGGAAGCCGCACACCGCCACCAGCGCGTGACTCAGGTGGGGCTGATGCGCCGATCGAGCCCCATCATGAAGGAAGCGGTCGACCTCTTGCGCAGTGGCGGCATCGGGAAGATCACCACCATCCGCTCCTTCCACATCCAGAATGAGTGGCCGAACGGCATCGGGAATCCCCCGGACTCAGACCCGCCCGCCGGTTTGGATTGGGACGCCTGGCTGGGACCGGCGCCCAAGGTTCACTACAATCGCAACCGCGGCTTCTACCGCTTTCGCTGGTTTTACGACTACTCGGGAGGCCAAATCACCAACTTTGGCACGCACTTTCTTGATTTCAGCCACTGGGCACTGGGCGCCGACGCGCCGCTGGCTGTGACCGCGATGGGTGGAAAACTGGCGGTCCAGGACAATCGCGAAATTCCGGACACTGCGGAGGTGATGTGGACCTATCCCGGCGGCACGCTTGTCACCTTCTCGCAGTTCAACACCAACGCTTCACCCGCCGACCGCCGCGGCAGCACCATCGAAGTTCGCGGCACCGAGGGCACGATGTTTCTTGACTGGGACGGCTACGAAGTCATACCGGAAAAAGTGTGCGAAGTGGATTTCCCCGCTTCGACGCCGCTCGACCGGAAGGTCGATGAGCCGCGGATGAAACAACGGCATACCATGGTCAAAGCCAGTAAAGCCGAGGGTAAGGACGGCACACCCGAGCATGCGCGCAACTTTCTCGATTGCGTGCGCAGCCGCAAGGCGTGCCATTGCGATATCGAAATCGGTCATCGCAGCACCACCACGACCCTGATCGCAGATATTGCCCTGAGGTCGAAAGCGTATTTGGAATGGGATCGAAGCGAGGAGTGTTTCACCAACAACTCGGCGGCGAACAAGCATCTCCGCTACGAATACCGTCCGCCCTACCGATTCCCGAGCTAGTGCTCTGAATCGAAAGATCATCGAGCGTGGAGGTCATTCGACAAACGGAGAAACCGGTTTCACGCCAAGGCGCAAAGCACGCAAAGGTCCCAAAGCAATCACAGGACTCCCTCTGTGCGTCTCTTTGCGCCTTCGCGCCATTGCGTGAGATGTTTTGACTTTTTCACGCCTTCTATTCAGAGCGACTTAAGTAACGGCGCGTCCTTTCGTGGCACGGCCGTCCCGGCCGTGATCACGGGCGGGACGCCCGTGCCACGATTTATGTCGCTCTGTATAGCGCCGTGGGCAGGACGCAGTCTGGGACGGTCGTGGCTTCCGTTCTATCGATCGCGTTGCTCAAGATGGCCGCGGGGCGCCTTGGGAGCGCAGTACTGGTACCCTCAAGACAGGGTCGGATTACCTTGGTGTTATTGCGCGCGGATATTTCAACTGGGTAAAATGCGGCTCAATTAGACAGAGGCTCGGGTGCCCGAGCCCTTAGTGTTAAGACAGTGAAAATCCTTGGGAGGAGGGGCACACCCGGGAGGAAGACCCGACCCGGGTGCGCCCCGAGGCAGAGCCAATCAGAGGCTCGCAAAGTAGTCAGTCGGTAAGCTCCCGAAGCCTGCCGTGTTCACGCGTTGGCCAATCACATTAGCGAAATAATTCAGAACGGAAGCCAGTTTGAGGGCTGCCTTTTTCTCGTCCGCTTTCAGAATTCGCCGCGCGGCGAGTGAAATCAATTGCCAGCGGAAATACAGCATGAGAAGGCGTTCTTCCCGGGCCGAGCGCCGGCTCGCGCCGGCCGTGTTCTTCAGGAGGTAGGTCAGGGCATTGAAATCACATTTGAGCGCCCTGGGTAGACGGGAGTAGTCAACTGTGGCGCCGGGCTCCGCCAGCGCCCTTTGTACGGAAGGAAACTCCAAACGGATCACGTTGGCAATGGATAGGTAATACTCTCGCTCAAACTGCCGGTGCAGAATCTTCTGGCAGGCAGCCTGAAGGAAGAAGAGGAATATGGCCATCGAGAGCGCTAAAATCAGCCAAGACAGAACCATTCGCCCAGCCTCCTCCTCTGAAATTCTTTCACGTAACTTATGACATAGTCAGACCGCGGGAGCAATGGTACGGGAGTACGTGGTTGGGATCGGGGTGTGTCGAGGCCGGAATCCACAAGGTAATGTCAAGATAATTAGCCCCCCGAAGTGCACTTCGAAAGAGCGACAGAAACTGGCGCTGGATTATTACAACTATGTTACAATAGTGTTACGGATCTGTTACACCTCCGCTGGGAGGAGGCCAGATGGAAGTCCTTATTTGCGCCGTTCACTCCCAAGCTTCTTGCGTTAGAGGCGCCATCAGCAATGGGGCGCGCCGCGTGTCTATTTGGTTCACGGAAGAAGTAGCCTCGCAACCTTGACAGTTGGAGGTAAGCTCTATGTTTCGAGATGCTTTAACGCTCGTCAGTCTCGGAGCTGCTCTGTGCGGAGGACTGCTTAGCTCATCCCTTCGCCCCGAGCCACTCAAA
Source organism: uncultured Acidobacteriota bacterium (assembly GCA_963838915.1). Taxonomy (GTDB): domain Bacteria; phylum Acidobacteriota; class Terriglobia; order UBA7540; family UBA7540; genus CAVROP01. Next base: position 346 of record CAWIUZ010000268.1, on the reverse strand, counting down.
AGGCAAACCAGTGCCGTCAAAAACAGCCCTACGAGTCTGAAGGTGCAAGCCGAAGATCTGCACCCCTTCACCCGTGTCGTTTATATTTCAGCGGACACTGATCTGAACACCATCAGATTTGAAAAGGCCAACAGCGTCAAGCTCCCGACCAAAATCACATGGACCACAGATACTGACTACTGTGCGGAACTCACACTCTTCCGCGACCCAGGCGGGTCCATGGAGTGTCCGCGCAGGAGGACCGGCTCACTCACTGCGGCGTATGAGATCACCTATTCTTACCGTGGTCAGGGGTTGGCCTCCGACGAGTTTGGAATCGGATACTTCGTTTTTCAGGTGTATTTTC
>CAWIUZ010000267.1:0-5960 GCA_963838915.1 uncultured Acidobacteriota bacterium | reverse complement strand
TCAGAGTTGATCCCGTTCCGGCACCCTAAACCGACGCAGGGGTTGGCCGTGCACAGACAATACGATGGCGGGGTGGCAACGAAGAGGAAGACAATACCCTACGGGGCCGGCTGCTAACCAGCTAGGAGCAGGCGCGGGCGAAGCCCCACGAGCGGGGCTGAGGAAGGAAGTATACCGAGCAAGCTCGAAGGAAGGTACACCTCGAAGTGCCAGGCGCAGGAGATCAATTCTCCGCGCCTGTCGCTAACATCCGACCGCGCGAAACCCACGGCGTACAGCGCCACTCAAGCTGCACGCTTGAGGCTGGAGTTGGGGTGTTGCCAGCCTGCCTCTTGTTCAAAACCCTTCACCGTGTAATAGACGGCCTTATCGAAGAATCGTCCCACCAAGCGCTGCAATTCCCGGTCTCCGTGCAACTCGACGGCTGAATCAGCCATGCCGGAAAAGTGAATGTACTCGAGCAGATGATTCTTGATCAGTCCCAATGAGTAAACAATTTCGTTGACAGGAATCCCCTCAGCAAAACGCTTCTTTCCCAACTGAGTGTAACTGGACTCAATCGCCGACTCGGTCTCGTCGTTGAGCCATCTTCCGAGGTTGTGATAAACGTCATAAGTCCGAAGATGCAACTCTTCGCGGGTCAGGTCGTGATAGTGTGGAGTGCGATGGTTACTTCGCAGGTCGTCGATGAGATCGCGGGTCAACTGCTCAGCATGGTCCTCAATAATCTGTACCAGGCGGCGGGAGAGCATAGGGCACCTCCTTCCTGCCGGCGTGTCCCTTAATATGGACTTCCGTCCAGGAACTCCAACTGGCTTGAGTGTACACCCAGTGGCCTCGATTTCAAATGCTCCCTTTCTACCCTTGCGGACGTGATCCGTTGGTGCCTCAGTTGCCAGCCCTTCGATAAAACCAGATGGCCCCGCTGCGCGCTGGAAGGCTGAAGGTGAAGCCACTGGCGAGCAAGTCTCTTCCCGTGACCTCTCTTATTTCGCCGCTTTCGCCGTTTTCAAAAACGTACGTCACGCTTGAATCGAGCCCCGCCGGATGGATCGTAAGTGCCTCATCCTGCGATGCCGGCAAATGGATGGCCTGGACAAATCCCTGGCCTTTCTCCGGGCTGTCAAACTGCCAGGCGACCCATTGGTCGGGGCTGCGGCGGAAAGGAGTGTGAGGATAGTAATCACCATACAGGATGAGGTTGGCGGCGCGGCGCCAGACGGCGATCATCTTCTGCGACTCTGCGAAATCGTAATCGTCGCGTTTGATGTCCAGTCCTAAGGCCAACATAGGAGCCATTGCGCAGTGGTAGGCGTAGCTGTCGACCTGTTTGTCGAACCGTCCCGGCTTGTCGAGGTCCCAGGAGAGCGTGACGTCCTTGAAATAAGGCAGCCACTCGAAAAGCGTCTGGTGAAATGAGAGTTTGATGGCGTGATACCCGTAACCGTAGTCGGAGTAGTGCAACGGCACAGCACGGCGCATGGTTTCCAGATCGTTGCGGCGGCCGCCGCTCGAGCACGAATCGATCCACAGGCCGGGATTCCTGGCCAGCAAGTCGTCCCAGTACTTGAGGTAGCCCTGCACATGCAGGTTCTCGTTCATCCCCTGGCGGTCCTCGGTCTCGTTCTTGCGCCAGTATTCCAGCGGCTCGAAATTGAAATCCTGCCGGTAAACCTTGATGCCATTTTCCTTGATGAGCCGGCACACATGCTCGGTGAGCCACGCACGGCATTGCGGGTTGCCGAGATTCAAGAGGCTATTCTCATTGCCCTCGAGCGTGAGCAGCCATTCCGGGTGTGCGCGACTGAGTTCGGTGCCCTGCCGCACTCTTTCCGGTTCGAACCAGACCAACAGGCCGGCGCCGTTCTTAGTCGCCAGATCAGAGACCGGCCTCAAGCCATGGGGAAACCTTGCAGGGTCGGGTTCCCAGGTGCCGGTGTTCGGCCAGTGGCCCCCGCAGGGATACCAGCCGGCGTCGATCCACCAGATGTCAAAGTTAAAGCCCAGCCGCTTGAACTTTTCCATATACCGGAGCTGGTTCTCTTCCGTCGCGCGCGTGAATTCTTCGCCCTCATCCGTGGCAGCCACCGCCAGAAGTGGTTTCAGGGGCTGGCCGTTAGGCCGGGGCAGAATGTGGGCAAGGTACCAGCGGCGCCACAGATTTACCGCTCGGGACGAGTCGCCGGACCACGTCAGGACGGTCATGCGTGGTGTGCGGATGCGTTCGCCGGGTCTTAATCGCAGGTTTGTCTTCTGTTGACCCGCTTGTACGTGTACGCCGTCCGGCACTCCCTCGAAGTGGATGGCCCACTCGCCCGGCCAGCCGATGGCGAGCGCGAGTCCCCACTTATCGAACATGATGCGATAGTAAGGGAACGCGCCGTCGCTGGGGCGGCCGCCGTTGGGTGCAAAACTGAGCGAGGCTCCGATGTCCAGGCCTTTCACGGTTGGCGTGTAGCCTGCCTCGCTGTAGAAGTCGCCATTGTTCGAGTACAGCAACGGTTTGGTACCTTGAAATCCTCCATCCAGAGCCAGAACGTCGCGAATGATCGGCGTGGCATCCCGTCCTTCATTGCTAAACCACGCCACCCACTCCGTCACTGGGAAATCTCTGTACTCCGTGAACTCCACTCGAACGTGCAGGTGAGTCTTGGGATCGGTGCCCTCGAAGTCTGTTTCGACGCGCGTGTTGTCGATCAGGCGCCGGAACACTTCGGGTCGCCACGCGGGTGGAATGCCGTGTATGGGTTTGCCATCCAGCACAAAAGAGATGGGAAGATCGGCGGCGCGGGAAAAGAAGCGCCTGACCAATGACTGGCTCCTCAGCATATCCGCCGGCTTGGGCGCTGCCGGTGTCCGGCGTGTCGATTTGGCGACAGCATTCGTTTTTGTCGACGCCTGCATAGTTCCCGCGTATGCCGGCCGGCCGATGTAAATGCGGGCGAGCACGATCATCCCTAGAATGGCTGCAAGTCGCACACATGTGTTCACAAATGCATGATTTCTTTTGCAGTTGGTATTCATGGCGGCTAAGACACTACCGCGAGAGCCCGCCTTTGTCTATGGGGAACTTGCGCCAGCTCAAGAGATTGTAAACGTAGAGCGCGATGCAGAAGAGATTTGCGGGAACAAAACCAACCTGAGAGGTTCTAATGCCGATGATGCAGATAATCACGCTGTTCGCCCCGGCGATCATCCATCCCTGCCATAATCTCCTTCCAACCAGTACCGTGGAAAGCACAGTAAGGGCGCAGGAAATGTAATCAAGCCGCAGCAGGCTGTGGCAGCCTTGCGGTAGGAGGCCCCGGGTCGCGCGTGCGACCACCCAATCGCGCGACACCAAGCCATGAAGAACAAAGAGTGAGGCCGCGGCATTAAAGCCGCCGGCGTCGCAAGAATGGGTGACTTTCCTCAAACTATCTTGGAATTGCACGCCTGGTGCCAAAGAGCACTTCTCTATTGAGGGTCCAACTTCACCGTCATTCCGGTCTGCCGGGACGCGAACGCCCAGATGTCCGCAAGCTCAGCGATGCGGCGGTCGAGCGGCCGGTAGCCATGGCTTCCCTGAGCTTCGATTCGAATGAGAACAGGCTTGTCGCAACCCGCCACAGCGCTTTCGACGCTCTGCAAGGTCGCAGCAAATTTGAACGAGTGGCTCGGAACAACACGGTCGTCATGGTCTGCCGTAGTTATGAGGGTTGCCGGGTAGCAGACGCCGCGCCTGATGTTCTGTAACGGCGAGTAGGCGCGCAGATAGACGAAGGCCTTGGGATCACTGGACTTCCCATACTCGGGCGCCCAGGCTGCGCCGCCGGTGAACTTGTCGTAGCGCAGCATATCCATCACGCCCACCTGAGGCACTGCCGCAGCAAATAGATCCGGACGCTCGGTCATCGCCGCGCCAACCAGTAGCCCGCCGTTCGAAGCACCGTTGATGGCCAGCTTCGCCGGCGAAGTGTACTTCTCGCGGATGAGGTATTCCGCGGCGGCGATGAAGTCATCGAACACGTTCTGTTTCTTTTCGAATTGGCCTGCATGATGCCAAGCCTCGCCGTATTCGCCGCCGCCCCGAATATTCGCGAGCGCGTACACGCCCCCCTGCTCAACCCAGGCGATGACGGAGGGACGGAAACCCGGCTGCGACGAAATCGAAAACCCGCCATAGGCGTAGAGCATTGTAGGATTCTGTCCGTTCTTTACCAGGTCTTTGCGGTGAGTGAGGAACATCGGCACGCGCGTGCCGTCCTTGCTCCGATAGAACGTCCGCTCGGTCACGAAGAACGCGGGATCAAAAGTGAGCTTCGGCGGATTGAACGGCTGGCTGCTGTCGGCCGTGGCGTCGTAGACGTAGGCGGTGGTCGGCTGAAGCGGCGAAGTGAACGCATAGAGAATCTCCGGCCGGTCGAAGCGCCCCGACAAACGCAAGGCCGACCCCAGCCCGGGCAGCTTGACGTTCGCGCACCAGCTTCCCGTCGAGCGTATAAAGCCGCACTACCGAGGCAACGTCCTGCAAGGAAAGCATGCCGAGTTGCCCCGCGACCAGCGAGGCGTCCTCGATGGGCATGGTCCCTTCGGGGATCACCGTTCGCCAGTGCTCCGCCTCCGGAGTTGCAACCGGCGCCACGATGATTTTGCGGTTCGGCGCATCCTTGTCGACGGTCATGAAGAGCTTACCGTTCGCTACGCCGAGCGGCCTGTAATTCGCGTCCTGTCCAGTAACCACAGGTCGAATCCGAGCCTGGACATCGGGATGCTTGGGGACGCCGAGGTCCGCAACATACACTTCATTCTTGTCCGTGCCTTTAGTTGTGATGACGAATAGATAGCGTCCCGTCTCGTTGATGTCGCCAAAGATGAGCCACGAGGGTTGGTCGGGCCGCTCATAAATTTTAATGTCGACTGCCTGCTCGGTTCCGAGCTTGTGATAATAGAGCGTCATGTGCTCGAGCTTGGCTTCAAGCTGCTTGCCTTGGGGCGGCTCGGGAAACCGTGAATAGAAGAAGCCTTGCCCGTCTTTCGTCCATGCGACGTTGCTGAACTTGACCCATTTGATGGTATCCGAGGTTTTCTTTCCCGTCGCAAGCTCGCGTACGTAAAGCGTGACCCAATCCGATCCCCCTTCGCTCAAACCATAGGTGAAGTGTTTGCCATCCGGAGAGGGCCTGAACTCTGAGAGCGCTGTCGAGCCATCGGGCGACAACTGATTCGGATCGATGATCATCTCTTCGGCGCCGCTCAGTGTGACGCGTGAATACCAAACGTCCTGCTTTTGCAAGCCCGAATTCTTCGTGTACCACCAGCGCCCGCCTTCCCAGAACGGCACGCTGGTACGAGCATAGTTGAAAAGCGCTGTGATGCGCGCCCGAAATGCGTCGCGTCCCGGCAGTGCTGCAAGATAGGGCATGGTGACGGCGTTTTCCGCCTTCACCCAGTCTGCGACTTCCTTGCTGTCCAGGTCTTCGAGCCAGCGGTAGGGATCCCGAACTTTGACGCTGCCGTAGGTGTCGACTGTATCCACGGTGCGCGTGGGCGGATATTCGATGCGCGCCTGCTGCGAGAGAGCTGCGATCGCTATCAAGCCTGCGGACGCGAGAAGCAGGGAGAACTTAAAACGGCGCATGGATTCCTCCATATTCCGGGTAGGCGGTCTTTGCTGCGGGGAAGAGGGTAGAGTTGGGTGGCAGCGAGATTCGTGTGCTCGACCTCATACGCCGCATCGATCCCCGCCAACTGACACTTCGACGAACCGCAGTAAAGGCCGGGGATGCAGCACGCGCGGCACCGGCAGCCAGCGCGAGCAGCAGCCGAGCCGGTGCAGGCGGTCCCAGTTGAGTAGGTGGCGTTGGCCGCGTTGCCGCAGTTGCGTTCGCCACGGACGGGTCAACCGAGCCCGAAAGGTGAGCAGGCTGTCGAGGTTTCCCGGTACCGCAGAGTGGTTGAAGTAGCCTTGCACGACCGAC
>CAWIUZ010000266.1:0-8827 GCA_963838915.1 uncultured Acidobacteriota bacterium | reverse complement strand
CCGCTTGCCCTATTATTGGGACGAGGCCGGGTACTACATCCCTGCGGCTATGGATTTCTTCCGTTCGTGGCGGCTAGTCCCCGAAAGCACTCTTCACACGGGACACACCCCTCTAGTGATCGTCTACTTAGCTTTTGCCTGGCGGGCGTTTGGGTTCTCGCCGCTCGTCACGCGCACAGCGATGCTGGCACTCGCCGCGGGCACGCTGGCCTGTGTTTACGCGCTTGGGCGCCGTGTGGCCAACCGGGAAATCGCTTTCTGGAGCTTGCTGCTTCTGGCGCTTTCGCCGCTGTTCTTCGCGCAGAGCACGATGGCTCATCTCGATCTTGCGGCGGGATTGTTTACTCTGCTGGCCCTCTCGGCTTTGCTTGACGATCATCCTGCGAGGTTCGCGCTCGCTTCCACAGCGGCGGTCCTGAGCAAAGAGACCGCAGTGGTTCTGCTCCCTGCAGCCTGGATTTTCGTTTGGTGGCGGCGCCGGCGATCGACGCGTTCCTCGCTGCGCGCCTGGTGGATTGCCTCTCTTGCTCCCCTTGCCGCGTTGATGGCGTGGGGGTCCTTCTACCATCATGTCACGGGGGGCTGGACCGGCGACCGCGAATACCTCCGTTATAATCTGTATGCCACGCTCAATCCGACTCGGGTGCTATTGACTTTGCTGCGTCGCCTTTACGAAACCTTCGTCGGCGGCTTCAATTGGGTTCTGACGGCCGGCGCCATCGGGGGAGTTTTCATGGGCCGTCGGCCTGCCCGAGGCAATGAAAACCAACGCCGTCATCCCCGCGAAGGCGGGAATCCATGTCCGATGGATTCCCGCCTTTGCGGGAATGACAGACAGGGCGCGGTGTTCAAGGGAGCGGGAATCGATTCCTTCTTTTTCCTAGGTGGCTCCCTCATCGCAGCATATCTGCTGATGCTTAGCGCGGTCGGCGGCGCTGTCTTGCCTCGCTACCTGCTGCCCATCTTTCCCCCGCTGGTTTTGGCCGCTGTGTTGCTGATCTCGCGCCTGCCTAGGCCGGTAGCCCGGTCAGTTATGGTTTTCACTGCCGGCTGCTTTGTGTGGGCCTGGTTTCTAAACCCTCATTACCCATTTCCCTTTGAGGATAATCTGGCCTATGCGGACTTCATCCATCTCCACCAGCAAGCCGGGCGGTTTCTCGAAGATCAGGCAGGCAATTGGCGGATCCTGACTGCGTGGCCTGCCAGTGACGAGCTGGTACACCCTGCTTTGGGCTATGTCAGCCAACCGCTCACGGTGGTCCCCTTACAGGATTTCACTCGCCACGATTTTGACGGCGTTTCCTCCGGGTCGTTCGACTGTGTATACCTTTACTCCCGCCACTGGGAGCCGCCGAACAACTGGTTGAATCGCCCCACTTGGCTCGAACGCCTTCAACAGGGCTATTTTGAATATCAACCCCAAATCCCGCAGGATGAACTTCGAGCCAGGTATCATCTGCGCCTGCTGGCAAGCTTCGAAAGGCGAGGCCAATGGGTGAGGATTTACGTTAGAATCAGCTCATGAAGTTCTACGCGATTCGAGTCGTCGAACCGGAAGAGCGGAAGAGAGGTAATTGAAAAATGGGTCTCGTCTTTATTGAAGGGACTGTAACGGGTCCGACTGGAAAACAAGCCACGCTCAAGTTTCTGGTAGACAGCGGCGTGACATACACGCTGCTGACCCGAAAGGTATGGCGCGCAATCGGTCTGAAGCCGGTAGACTCGATCAAGCTAAGCTTGGCGGATGGCACAGCGGTGGCGCGCAAGGTGTCAGAGTGCCGCATTGCGATTCCCCAAGGGGAACGGTCAACCCCCGTGCTGCTTGGAGAGAAGAACGACGAGGCGCTTCTGGGAACGGTCACCCTCGAGGAACTTCGCCTGGTTCTAAACCCCTTTACCCGGCAGTTGCAACCGATGCGAATGATGCTCGCTTAGGCCGAGAACCGAAAACGGTCAGTGTCCCAATTTGGGTCTAGCGTCGACCGTAGGAGCCTGCCCTGGGCGGAGCGAAAGGCCGGCAAGAGCTAGCCTAAAGGCCAACGCCACCCAGTAAAGCAGTGTACGAACAGGCTAGAAGCAGGCGTTGACACGCTTAAGTCGTGTGGTATACTGAAGTCTGCTAGGGTCGCGAGGGGCTCTAGAGCCTTCCGGTGTGGCTTCCCTTTTGACGAGTTACTAATGCGGGTCCGAGTGAAGCGCCAAACTCGCCATCCTATTAACAATAAAATCAACAACCATTGAGGGCATGTGGAAGCAGCGAATTGCAAGAAAGAGCTAATGATCGAGATTCCTGTCGATGTAGTACGGCGCGAGGCCGAGTCGGTGACCGCACAGTATGCGCGCAAAGCGCGAGTCCCGGGTTTTCGCCCAGGTCACGCCCCTGCCGCAGTGGTCCGGGGCCGCTTTCGAGAGGAGATTCGCAGCGACGTGGTGCAGGCGCTGGTCCCCAAATACTTCGAGGATGCGGTGAAAGAGCAGAAATGGTCGGTGGTGGGGCGACCGCGCTTCGAGGATCTTCGCTTCGAGGACGACAAGCCTCTAGCCTGCAAAGCTACGTTCGAGATAATGCCGGAAGTGGAACTCCACGAGTATAAGGGGCTGGAAGTCGAGGAAGAAGCGCCCCATGTCACCGAGGCGGACATCGATCGCGCGGTTGAAGGAGTTCGCGAACAAGCGGCGACCTTCGAGGTCGTTTCAGACCGTCCGGCGGGGGACGGAGACTTCTTGACGGTCAGTCATAAGGCGTACGATAGCAAAGCTCCTGCTAGCCCACCTTTGGAGGTTCCCGAGGACTCGATTGAATTGGGAGCGCAGGGCATCCCCCCCGAATTCACTGAGCATTTGCGGGGCGCCCGGCCGGGCGAAACAAGGGAATTCGACGTAACCTACCCGGAGGATTATCGCCAAAGATCGCTGGCGGGCAAAAGCTTACGTTACCGTGTTGAGGTTCAAAGCATCAAACATAAGGTGGTGCCCGCTGCGGACGACGAATTGGCGAAGTCCGTGAGCGAGTTCTCCACCCTGGGGGAACTTAGGAGCAAGCTGGGCAACGACCTTACGGAACGCGCCAAGCACAAGGCTGAGATGGCGGCCAAGCAAGAACTCGTGCAGCAACTTCTTCGTTCACACGAACTCGCAGTGCCGGAAATAATGGTAGAGGCCCAGGTCGAGCACAGATTCGAACGCATGCTGAGACAGCTTTTGGCCCAAGGCATTGACCCCCGCCAGGCTCAGGTAGACTGGCACAAGTTGCGCGAGGATTCCCGACCGGACGCCGAAAAGGAAGTCCGGGCTTCCTTGTTGCTGCGTAAGATTGCCGACGCGGAAGGGCTCGAGGTATCTGAAGAAGAGATCGATGAAGCGATTCGGGGGATGGCACAAGAGGCGCACGAACCTCCTGCCACCCTCAAGACCCGCTTGACACGCGATGGCGAGTTGGATACTCTGAAGTCTACTCGCCGCAACCAGAAGGCTATTGATTTCGTCTACCGCAACGCCAAAATCACTAGCAAAAGCGACAAGGTTTAGGAAACAGCAGGGAGTTTCCCCGAACGAAAGAAGGCGATGACCAGCCAGCCCAACATGACTCTGATTCCAATGGTTGTCGAACAGACTAACCGCGGGGAGCGCGCGTACGATATTTATTCCCGCTTGCTCAAGGACAATATTATTTTCATCGGCACGGCGATCGATGACAACGTCGCGAATCTGGTTACTGCTCAACTGCTCTTCCTGGAAGCCGAGGACCCGGAAAGGGACGTTTCGCTGTATATCAACTCGCCGGGTGGCGTGGTCACCGCGGGGATGGCGATCTATGACACGATCCAGTTCATCCGTCCCGACGTGGCGACTATTTGTATTGGCCAGGCCGCCAGCGTAGCGGCTCTGTTGCTGGCCTCGGGGACTCCCGGGAAACGTTTTGCCCTCCCCAACTCCCGCTTGCTTATTCACCAACCCACCATGGGCGGTCTCTCGGGACAGGCGACAGACATCGATATCCACGCCCGTGAAATCCTGCGCATTCGCGCCAGCCTCAATGAAATCATGGCGAAGCACACAGGACAGCCGATCGAGAAAATCGAACGCGATGTGGAGCGCGATTTTTGGATGAGTGCCCAGCAAGCTCGCGAATACGGCATCATCGATGAAATCATCTATCAGCACAAATAGCCTGCTGCCATGACCACAAAACGCCCCAACTCCGAGGAAACGCTCCACTGTTCTTTCTGCCGGAAGAATCAGGATGCGGTGGGTAAGCTGATTTCTTCGCCCGGCGACTTTCCGCGCGCCTACATCTGCGATGAATGCGTGGCCGTGTGCAACTCGATTCTGGAGGAGAAGCGAAGCGAGGAGATTCCCACCACTCAGGCCAAGCCTCCCAGGCCGCCGGATATCAAGGCATTTCTCGACCAGTACGTGGTGGGACAGGACCAAGCCAAGAAAAAACTCGCTGTGGCGGTTTACAACCACTACAAGCGTAATATCCTCACCCGCGTACGCAGCGAGGTGGAGCTGACCAAGTCCAATATCTTGTTGATCGGCCCCACGGGGACCGGCAAAACCCTGCTGGCCCAGACTCTCGCCCGCGTTTTGGATGTCCCCTTCGCCATAGCGGATGCAACGACTTTGACGGAAGCCGGCTATGTGGGCGAAGATGTAGAAAACGTGATTCTGAAACTCCTCCAGAGTGCCGGAGGTGACGTTCAGCGCGCCCAGCAGGGCATCGTTTACATCGACGAAATCGACAAGATATCGAAGAAGGACGAGAACCTATCCATCACTCGCGACGTCTCTGGCGAGGGAGTGCAGCAGGCCTTGCTGAAGATTTTAGAAGGGACGATCGCCAACGTGCCGCCTCAAGGTGGGCGCAAACATCCCCACCAGGAATGCACGCCCGTCGATACCACCAACATTCTATTCATCTGCGGAGGTGCTTTTGTAGGGCTGGAAAAAATCATCGAGCAGCGCATGGGAAAGAAGACGGTGGGCTTTCGAGGGGATAACACGAGCGAGTTCCCCACGGCGGAGCACAGAAACGTCGAACTCCTTGAGCAAATGCAGCCCTCCGACTTGATCCGCTACGGCTTGATTCCTGAATTCGTGGGACGCCTGGCGGTGGTCAGCGTGCTGAACGACCTGGATGTGCCGGCGCTGATCGAGATCCTGGTACGGCCTAAGAACGCCCTAGTCCGTCAGTACCAGAGACTGTTCGAGTTCGAAAATGTTAAGCTCCGATTTACTGAAGGTGCGTTGAAAGCGATCGCGACCCAGGCTATTGAACGGAAGGTGGGCGCTCGCGGACTGAGAATGATCCTCGAGGACCTGATGCTGGACCTGATGTACCACCTGCCAAGCCAACGGAAGTTGCGTGAGTTTGTGGTGACCGAGGAGATGGTCCAAAACCACGAAATAAGCTTTAATTCGACGTTCCTCGAGAAGGCAGGTTAATGGCAGATCCTATGTTTTCAGGCCGCGAAAAAAGTGAGACTCGTACATTGCCGATGATGCCCATCCGGGATGTCGTCATTTTTCCCCATATGATGACTCCCTTCGTGGTGGGAAGGGAAGCTTCGATCCGCGCTCTGGAAGAGGCGCTGGCGGGCGACAAGAGGATTTTTCTGTCCACTCAGCACGATCCTTCGGTTGACGATCCCAAGCCCAATGAGATTTACCAGGTTGGGACCGTGGCCAACATCGTGCAAAGCCTGAAACTGCCGGACGGCAATATCAAAGTACTTGTGGAAGGCATTGATCGCGGGAGAATCCTGAAGATCTCGAACGAAGAAGGTTACTTCCGGGTCAGCATCCAGACCAAAGTCTTCCGCACGGTGACCACGCCCAGCCTCGAACAACTCGTGCAGCGAGTCACGTCGCTTTTCGAGCAGTACGTCAAGCTTTCCCAAAGCCTCAATTACGACACCATGATCGCGGCCATCAAGGTGGACGAGATCGGGAAGTTTACAGACACGATCGCTGCCAATCTAAATGTCAGCGTCGAAGAAAAGCAGGAACTGCTGGAGATTTTTGATCCTGTGGACCGTCTCACGCGCCTGGCGGATATCCTGGATGTGGAGATCGAAAAGCTGAATGTTGACCGCACCATCCAAGGGCGGGTCAAGCGCCAGATGGAGCGGGCCCAGCGCGAGTATTACCTCAACGAGAAAATCAAGGCCATTCAAAAAGAGCTGGGACGCAACGAGAAAAGCGAACTCGATGAGCTCAAGAAGAAGATTGAATCCGCCGGGATGACCAAGGACGCACTCGAGCACGCCATGGCCGAACTCAAGCGCCTGGAAATGATGCCTCCCATGTCGGCGGAGTCAACGGTCTCGCGCAATTACCTCGACTGGCTCTTGGCTGTTCCCTGGAAAAAGAAATCCAAAGAGATCCGCGATATCAGCCGCGCTCAGAAAGTCCTCGAGGAAGATCACTACGGGCTTGAGAAGATCAAAGAGCGCATCCTGGAATTCCTCGCAGTCCGGCAACTGGTGAAGAACCCGCGCGGTTCCATCTTGTGCTTTGTGGGGCCTCCAGGGGTGGGCAAGACTTCCTTGGGTCGGTCCATCGCCCGCGCTACCGGACGGAAATTCGTTCGCCTGTCTCTGGGCGGAGTGCGTGACGAAGCCGAAATCCGCGGCCACCGCCGGACATATATTGGCGCGCTCCCCGGCCAGATCATCCAGATGATGAAGAAGTCCGGCACGGTCAATCCGGTCTTCCTTCTGGACGAGGTGGATAAAATGAGCATGGATTTCCGCGGTGATCCTTCCGCGGCCCTGCTCGAAGTACTCGACCCCGAACAAAACAACACGTTCATGGACCACTATCTGGACGTGGAATACGACCTGTCGAAGGTCTTCTTTATTACCACAGCGAACGTAGTTCACACCATCCCTCAGCCCCTTCAGGATCGCATGGAAATCTTGCGCCTGGAGGGATATACTGAGCCCGAAAAGCTGGAGATTGCCAAGCGCTTTCTGGTCCGCAAGCAACGTGAGGCAACGGGTCTGACCACCGGGAACATGACCCTTCCCGACGAAGCCATTGTCCACATTATTCGGCACTATACGCGTGAGGCAGGGGTCCGCAACCTGGAACGCGAAATCGCCAACGTCTGCCGCAAAGTGGCCCGGAAAGTGGTGAAGGATGGCAAGACCCTTCAGGTCACCCTGCGGCCGCAAGATGTGGCGGAATATCTGGGAGTTATCAAGTTCCGCGACACGAAAGCCGAAGAGAAGAACGAGATCGGACTGGCTACGGGACTGGCTTGGACGGAAGTGGGCGGCCAAATCCTCAACATCGAAGTGACCCTGATGCAAGGCAAGGGTAAGCTCCTCTTGACCGGCAAGCTCGGCGACGTGATGCAGGAGTCCGCTCAGGCCGCCATGAGCTACGTGCGTTCCCGCGCTGCTCAAATGGGGCTTTCTCCCGACTTCTATCGTCACCTGGATATCCACGTTCACATCCCGGAGGGCGCAATTCCCAAGGACGGGCCTTCGGCGGGGATCACGCTGGCCACCGCGGTGGCCAGTGCCTTGACCAAGATCGCCGTGCGGCGTGACGTGGCCATGACCGGAGAGATCACGCTGCGCGGTAAAGTGCTGCCCATCGGCGGCGTGAAAGAAAAACTCCTCGCCGCGCACCGTGCCGGGAGCCACACGGTGATCCTGCCCCGCGATAACGAGAAGGATCTGGCGGACATCCCTGCAGCGATCCAGCAGGAGTTGAGCCTGCGGTTCGTGGAGAGCATGGACGAAGTCTTGGAGGTGGCACTAGAAAGGAAGATCGAGGTTCCGGCAGTTCTGGTTCCTGCGTCCGAAGCCCCGGTTGTGTTGGAACCTCCGGTCCTCGACGGGGATCGCGGGTCGCTGACCAATTAGATTTATGCCGAGGTGTACCGGGCGGTGACTTCAGTTCGCCGCTCTCTACGGAGTACGGCGATATAGAGTCGCCGCGACAACGCTCCAAATCGAAGAGTGAAAACTGAGAAACCTGTGTGGGGAAATGCGCATCTAAGGTTTGGGTGTACGTGCTCTCTCCAGCGAGCACAAACCAGGATGGGCTGCCCTTTACAGTTCTAGCTCGCATGATTACGTTTCCGCGTGAGTAGTTCTTCACCGCATCTCGTGCCGCTCTTGTATTACCGCCAATGACTATTCGTTCTCTTGGAACGAACTGGAAACTCAAAGAGCGGCCGAGCTCGAAATCACTGGCGTACAGATCCCAGGTTTAGAGATGATGTCCCGTTCTGAGTGTAGCGGCGACCTTCAGAGCCTGCCCTGAGGCGAGCGAAGGGTCGAGATGTGCCCCGACCGGTCAGGGCGCGGCAACTCAAATCAGGAAAGTTCCGATTTAGAAATCCACTTAATATAGAGAGAAAAGGTTATGCCTGCAAAGAAACAACAAGAAGTAAAACCACCGGAAGAAACCCAGGAAGAAAAGATCACAGAATTGCAAGAAGGCGAAGTCCTCGACATCGCCAAGCTGAAGGAAATGAACATCAGCACCTTGACTCAGGTGGCAAAGGACCTGAACGTGGTGGGAGCCACCGGAATGCGCAAGCAGGAGTTGATCTTCAAGATCCTGCAAGCGCAGACCGAAAAGAGCGGCCTCATCTTCTCCGAGGGCGTGCTCGAATGCCTTCCGGACGGCTTCGGGTTCCTGCGCGCGCCGGATTATAACTACCTGCCCGGCCCGGATGATATCTACGTATCTCCGTCCCAAATCCGCAAATTCGATTTGCGCACCGGCGATACGATTTCCGGCCAGATCAGGCCGCCCAAAGAAGGAGAGCGCTACTTTGCGCTGATCAAAGTCGAGGCGATCA
>CAWIUZ010000265.1:0-14551 GCA_963838915.1 uncultured Acidobacteriota bacterium | reverse complement strand
TCTGGAAATTGTCGGGGAAGGCGGTATGGGCGAGGTCTACCGCGCCGTGCGCGCGGACGATCAGTATCAGAAGCAAGTGGCCATCAAACTGGTTCGGGGCGGTTTCGATTCGCGCTTCACCCTGGCGCGCCTCAAAGCTGAGCGGCAAATACTGGCTAACCTGGACCACCCCAATATCACGCGCTTGCTGGACGGCGGCGCCACGGAAGAGGGTCAGCCTTATTTGGTGATGGAGTACGTCCAGGGCCTGCCGCTTGACGAATACTGCGACCAGCACACGCTGACGGTCACGGAACGCTTGCAGCTTTTCCGCACCGTCTGCGCGGCGGTCCAGTTCGCCCATCAGAATCTCGTGATTCATCGGGACCTCAAACCGGGCAATATTCTGGTAACCGAGGATGGCACGCCGAAGCTGCTGGACTTTGGCATTGCCAAACTTCGCGACAATTCGGAAGGTGTCGCGGCCGTCCAGACCATGACGATGGTACGGTTGCTCACTCCGGAGTACGCGAGTCCAGAACAGTTGCGCGGGGAAACGATCACCACGGCGAGCGATGTTTACTCGCTAGGAGCCGTTCTTTACGAGATCCTGACGGGCCGCCGGCCGTATCGTCTGGCCAGCAGGCGGCCTGAGGAAATCGCCCGCGCTGTAACCGAGAGGGAGCCGGAGAAGCCCAGCAGCGCGATTACGCGCACGGACGATTCCACCGATACGCACGGCGAACTGCGGAAGCTGACACCCGAAGCCGTGAGTAAGGCTCGGGAAGGCAGCGTGGAAAAGCTGCGGCGGCGGCTCTCGGGAGATTTGGACAACATTCTTCTGATGGCGCTACGCAAGGAACCGCAGCGCCGATATGCCTCGGCGGAACAATTCTCGGAAGATCTTCGACGTCACCTCGCCGGTCTGCCTGTCTACGCCCGAACCGACACCTTCGGCTACCGCAGCGGCAAATTCATCAGGCGGCACGTTACAGGAGTGGCGGCCGCCGCCGTGGTCTCGCTGAGCTTGATCGGAGGCCTGGCAGTGTCACTGCGCGAAGCCCACATCGCCCGCCTGGAGCGCGCGCGCGCCGAGCGCCGCTTTAACGATGTACGCAAGCTGGCTAACTCCTTTGTCTTCGATTTCAACGACGCGATTCAAAATGTGCCCGGCGCCACTCACGCGCGCGAGATGCTGGTGAAGACAGCCCTGCAATATTTGGATAGCTTAGCGCAGGAATCCCGAGGCGATGCGTCCTTGCGAGACGAGTTGGGTACGGCCTACATAAGGGTTGGAGACATTCAAGGCGTGCTGGGAGGTCAGAGTACGGGCAATGTTGCAGGAGCCTTGCAGAGTTATCGCAAGGCTCTGGCGATTCGAAAAGGCTTGGCCGAAGCCGATCCTGGGAATTCACAGGCCCTGCGCAAACTAGCCTATACCTATGGGAGAATCGGCGGGATGCTGGGGCAACAGAACGACTTTGCCGGGGCGCTCGAGAACGATCAGCAGGCGGTCGAAATTCTCGATCCGCTGGCTCGACGGGCTCCCTCCGACTTCGCCCTCGGCGTCGAGCAGGGCTTGGCTTACCAGCACCTTGCTTACCATCTGAGCATGAAAGGCGATTTCAGAACGGCGGTGGCCAACCACCGTAAGGCGATATCGATCCTGGAAAAACTGGCGGCGGCCAAGCCCGACGATGTGAGAGTACATCTCGAGTTGGCGCATTCCTACCGGCTCGCCGCCTTAAGTATGCGGGAGACCGCTGACTCAAACGGCGCGCTCGAGATGATGCAAAAGTCTCTTCCCATCACCGAACGCATCGCCAACAGCTCGCCCAATAACGTTCGGGCTAAACTTGACCTCGCGTCCGGATACGAAGAACTGGGTGTGATCTTTGAAAGCAGGGGCGACATCAACGGAGCGCTGGAAGCCTGGCAGAAGGCCGTTCCCATCGGCGAATCGGTTGCTGCTACTGACCCCAATGACGCCAGAGCGAAGCTCGCCTTGGCGGACGGTTACGCTAAAGTGAGCCTGCTACGAATCACCCTGGGCAAGTCAGCGGACGAAGGAGGTCTCCTGAAGTCCCTGGAAATCCGAAAGCAACTGCTGGCTGCGAATCCGAACAATGGAGGGCGAAAGGAGGCGATCGCTAATTCGTATGACCTGCTCGGAGAAGCCGAGCTCGGTTTGGGGTCTCGTGCTTCGATGGCTCCGAACCTCCGCATGGAGCGCTTGCGCAACGCCAAGTCCCATTACGAGCAAGCGTTGAGTATCTTTCTCGAATTACAAGCCAAAGGCGCACTGCGCGGCGAAGATGCCCAGGAACCTGAACTGGTGCGGCAAGGAATTGCGAAGTGTGACGCCGCTTTGGCAGCCCTGCACAGAAGTGGCGGCGGCTGAGCACTGTGATCCCGGTCTGGTAGATGATAGGCGTTGCAGGCGCTGTGGAGTGCGGCAGCTTGCTGCTGCAATCGAGCGGCGCGCGTCGCGGGAGGACGGATCGGGGGTGGTGAGTTGTGGCATCGGATCTACCACCCCCGGCCCTGCTTGCCAGGGAGGAGAACTCAACTCCAATGTGAATTTCGGACTAGCCTCCTCAGCCGGAGAAGGGGAAATCAACTCTAGTGCGAATTTCCGACAACGTCCTGCCAGGTCCAGTTACGCACGGGAAGCCGGAGTAATGAGCTGGCGGTCAGGTCCCCTCGAGTGAGATTGTCTGCGGTCTTCACCTGGGGTTGCGGAGTTGTTTCGGTAGGTGGGCTCAGCAAGGTCGACTCCGCCTTGCCGAGGGCTCCCGCAGACTGGGGGCAATAGATGGAACCACACTTGAATGCTGCGGGCAGGGCCTGGTAATTACTGGTCTGGCTCGAAGTTCGACTGGTGGATTTCGTGCTCGGGCTGTGGTGGCGGTGGTGAAGCGCAAGGGCGATGACGGTCACGCTGAGCCCAACCCCGGCGCTGACAATCGCGGCTTTCTCTGCCATTCGGGTCATGTTCTGAACCTGTTGGGTGGTAGGCGCTGTGGTAAGGCTCTGCGCCAGCGCAGAACCGCAAAGTGCCACAGTTAAAAACGCTGCTCCTCCGAGTTTGGTGTTGCTGTATTTCATGGTCGTCTCCTTTGTTTTTGCAATAGTTGCGGGTAGAGGCAGGCACAGCGCCCTCAACGCCACGGTCGAGTGGGGTTGTCCGCCGCTGCTGTCCAACTCACGCCGCCGTCTCTTCCCACACCTATAAACGCGACAAACTGGAGGAAACTTGATCAGACTCGGGACGATTGGAACTTCTGAGAAGCGCCAAACGCCACTTGCTCAATCTCCGGCCGCAAAAGTCGTTGCACCCCCGCCTGAGAAGGTGTGAAGAAATTCCGAACGTGTCATCCTGAGCGCAGACTTCATGATCCTTCGGCTCACCACTTGTCATGAAATTGATTCCCCTCCTTGATAAGGAGGGGTTAGGGGTGATCGCCGTTCCTTGGCCATACCACCCACCACCCCTGCCCCTCCTCCCGCTGAGGAGGGGAGTCATTTTCATAGCAGCGAAGGATCTCGGTAGTTGTTCGTAAATAGCTGAATCTCAATAAACTGCCGGGATCCTTCGCTTCGCTCAGGATGACAGGCATCGATTTTTTCACAGGTTCTGAGGCACCGGACCCAAGACCAGCGGACCAAGCAAACACGCCCCAGTCGAAGGTGGAGGCGCGGCATTAAGGACGAAAGATTGTCACGATGCTTGGGTTTGACATAGAATACATGGCAGTCGGGGCGCCAAAAGCGACAACGTCGGTTACGCGAGTTCGTCCAAAGAGTCTCTCGCATGCAGGCTGGCATGAAGAAGGTTTACGATGCGATCGTAGTCGGGTCCGGCGCCAGCGGCGGCTGGGTGGCTAAGGAACTGACTGAACATGGCCTTGCCGTCTTGATGCTCGAGGCCGGCCCGCCGCGCATCCCCACGCGCGACTTCACGGAACACGTCTGGCCGTACCAATTAAAGTTCCGGGGATTTGGAGATCAAAAGGCGCTGCTCACAAATCAGCCCGTCCAGCGGCTGTGCTTCGCCTGCGACGAATACAGCCACCAGTTCTTTGTTAACGACCATGAGAACCCCTACACCACGCCCCCCGATAAGCCTTTTATGTGGATTCGAGGCCGACAAATAGGTGGGAGGACTTTCTGCTGGGGCCGCGAGAGCTATCGCTACAGCGACTACGAATTCAAGGCCGCCAGCCGGGATGGTTACGAAGAAGACTGGCCGCTCGACTACAAGGAACTCGCTCCTTACTACGACAAAGTCGAGAGCTTTATTGGTGTGAGCGGATCGCTTGAAGGCCTCGAGCAATTCCCCGACGGCAAGTACCTGCCACCGATGCGACTTTCTTGTGGCGGAGAGATGACAAAGAAAGTCCTGGGCGAGGAATTCGGCTGGAAGGTGATGCCCGACCGGGTGGCCAACCTGACAGTGCCTCACAACGGCCGCCCCGCCTGCCATTACTGCGACGAATGCCAGCGCGGCTGCCACACGGCTTCCTACTTCAACAGCCCTTCGGTTACACTTCCCGCGGCTTGGCGCACCGGGCGCATGACGCTCGTGAGCGATGCCGTGGTGAGCCACGTAGTAATGAATAAAGACGAAGCCCGCGCGGACGGGGTTCATTACATCGAACGCACGGGAGGCGCGCACCGCGAGGCCTACGCCAAGGTTGTGGTGCTGGCCGCATCAGCGCTCGAATCCACGAGAATTCTGCTCAATTCCAAATGCCGCCGGTTTCCCAAAGGAGTGGGAAACTCTCAAGGGCTCTTAGGGCACTACTTAATGGATCACTTTACCTTGGAAGGCGCCGGCGGGATCATGCCTTCCCTCGGCTCTTCCCAGCGCGAGCCGGTGGGGAGACCCTGCGGATTTCTGATCGCCAAATATACAAACGTGGGCAACAATCACAACAAGGACTTCCTGCGCGGCTATCGCTTCGATGGCGATGGCAGCCAGGAAATGTATGGGCACGCGTTTTCGCTTCCCGGCTTTGGCGCGGACTGGAGAAAGCGCGTGCGCGAGGAGATTCCTTACTACTTCGGCATCACGGCGCAAGGTGAATGCTTGCCGGACTACAACAACTTTGTCGAGCTTGACCCTGAGGTGAAGGACGCGTGGGGAATCCCCGCTCTCCGCATCCATTCGAGCTACGGTGAAAACGAGCACGCTATGGCGAAAGCCATGCGCCAGGACGTCCTGAAGGTCCTCGAAGCGATGAAGCTCGAGAGTGTGAGCCCCCCGCGCGAGAATCTCAGCGTATTCGGAAAGAACATTCATGAGTGCGGAACGGCGCGCATGGGCCTCGACCCCAAGAAGAGTGTGCTTGACCGCTCCAATCGCGTGCACGACGTGAAAAATGTGTTGGTGACCGACGGCGCGTGCTTCGTCACGCAAGGCCCCTACGAGCCGACCTTAACGATCATGGCAGTTTCCCTGCGCGCCGCGGAACACCTTGTGGAAGACTTAAGAAAAGGCAATCTCGGGTAGCCGGACCCAAAAACGCAGGTCCGCTGTAGGGGGACCGCTTGCCGTCCCCGCATCTTTGCTGGCCCTGACAAGGGTAGGGCCAGCCCCAACCCTGCACCGCTGCCTTACGGTGTTGCAAAAACGCTATCGTAAGCCCAATCAGAAGAGTAGCTTTACGCCAAGCTGGATGATCCGGGGCGGGTTGGCGTTGCGGGCATATCCGAAGTTCGCCGGGTCGGCATAGTCGGCGTAATTCAGGATGAACTGCGCGTGGTTGAAGGCGTTGAAGAACTCCCCGCGAAACTCCAGGCTGGTGCCTTCCGTCAGCCGGGTGTCCTTCTCGAGGGCGGCGTCCCAGTTGTTGATGCCGGGGCCGTGGAAAAACCGCCGGCTAGCCGTCCCAAGCATGCCCAACGTTTCCGCGCTGAACATGCTGGTGTCGAAATAAGGCTGCCCGGTGCGCGGATCGTGGAAGGTCAGTTTACCGCCGGAGAAGTTCGGAGTGTCGATCGGTAACTCGCTGGGCCCCGAGCCGTTCGTCCCCAGCAGCGAGCGGTCGTCGCTGGCGAGGAGGGTGACCGGAATGCCCGTGGAAAATCGCGTGATGCCGCTCAGGCGCCACCCTTGCATCAACCGGCGTGGGCCGCCCAGCTTGTCAAACGGGAGTTCGTAGTTGTAGCTGACCACGAAGTTGTTGGTCACATCGAAAGCCGAGAGCGACCGTTCGTTGTGGTCCAGCGGATTGACCGCCTCCCCATAGCCCGAGGCGTTCGACAGTGCCTTGCTGAAGGTGTAGCCCGCCAGAAACTCGAGGCGCCCGGTGACGTGCCGCACGTTAGCCTGGAACGAATTGTAGCCAGAATTCCCCAGTGTCGCGAACCAGGAATTGCTCTGGATCAGCGGCCCGAAGGTCTGGCGCGTGGTCGGAATGACGGTGCCGTTGGCTGTTGTAAAGGGTCCGTTCTCGCCATTGGGACCGCACGGTTGAATGTTTGGGGCCACCTCGCTCGGCTGGCTCAAGCTAAGGCACAAAGCCTGGTTTGCGGGATTGGCCTCGAGCGTAGTGAGCAATTTGTGACCCTGCGTGCCTACATACGCCAACGACAGAAGGGTGTTTGAGTTCAATTGTCGCTCGACGGAAAGCTCATAGTCCTCGGCATAGGGGACGTCATTCTTGTAGTAAAAGCCCGGTGAACTGCTGATGGGTGTGTATTGCGACCAATCGATGCTGTTGTCCGGGTGTTGAGGGGAGGCATTGAAAGGCGGGGGCGAACTGGGAAACTTCTGGCCCTCGACGTGTCCGGTGCCCCGATCGACGTAAGGCGTGGCGAACTCCGGGGGGTGAGGGCTGCCGTAATAGTATCCGAACGGAGCATCGCCAATGGCGTTGAAGTTGGTGGCGCCTTCAAACGTCGTGAAAAACCGGCCAAACCCCGCGCGGATGCTGGTCTTGCCGGGTCCGCCGGTCAGTTTCCCCAGGAACCCGCTATCGAAGGTCGGCGAGTAGGCAAGACCCAGCCGGTGCGAAAAGTTGTTGTAGCGCACCGGGGCCAAGCCGCGAGGAATCCCGGGATCGCCGGGAAAGACCCACCCGGTGGGAGAGCCCGGATAGATCTGGGATTGCAGGCCGGGCACGAGCGTTTGGAACTCGTTGTGCAGTTCGGACCAGGGCGTATCGACTTCCCACCGCAGGCCGTAATTGAGTGTCAGGTTGGGGCGCGCTCGCCAACTGTCCTGAACATACAGGCCCGCGTAGTGGTTGCGCCCGTAATCAGGAAAGCCCTGTCCTTGCTGGAACCCGACGGGAGCGCCAATCAGGTAGTCGGCGAAATCGATGCCCGTCTCCGCCCCGTTGAAAGTGTAGGCGCCGTTGGATCCCCAGTTATATTGGGTCTGTTGGTTGAACCGCAACATGCCGCCGAGTTTGACGGTGTGCGTGCCGACCACCTTGCTGAAGTTGTCGAGCCCCTGGTAGGTGCCCTCGACGATGCCGCCCACACCGCCCCCGCTGCCAATGCCGAAGGCGTTGAATCCCAGTGAAGGCACGGTGGCCCACGCCGATTGCACGGGATAAGGACCGAGGGCGCCGGGACCCACCGGGAATCCCAGCGAAGCCAGGAAATTCAAGCCGTGCGGTTCTCCGCCGGTCGGGTGGTTGAAGATGTTGAGGCGTGTATAGGCTATGCGCGCTTCGTTCACCGCGCTCGAGCCGAAGGACTTCGTCAGGCCGAGATTGACCACATCTGACCCCACCGAACTCCCGCCACCGAAGAGAGGCGCCGTCGGGTTTAGAGACTTCGAATAGTATTTGTCATAGTAGTAGTAGCCCGACACCATCCCGACGCCCGTGTTCGCGTCCAGCCGCCCGCTGCCCTTGTCGTCCCGAAGCCTGTTGGCGGCGCCCGAACTGGTAAAAAACTGGCCGCTGTTGGCTTGGGGAATGTACTGCAGAATGTTCTTGGACACCGTGGTAATAGCCGCGGCGGGTATTTGCGCGTTGGGAAAGACGCACGCCGCAGAGGTCGTGCAACCGGGGGTGTAGTAGGGCTCTTCTTGAGTGACGGGATAGCCCAACAGGCTCGACAGGTTCGCCGCCCAGGCCGGACCCTGCACAGTCCCGGTCATTTGACTAGCGAGATCCGGAGCCGAGAAGTCGCCCTGACGCTCCGCCGCCGTAGGAACCAGCACCTGACCGGAGCTCTGTCCCTGTACCACGCGGTTTCCCTGATAATCGGCGAAGAAGAACAGGCGGTTGCGCTTGATGGGGCCGCCCAGCGTGCCGCCAAACTGGTTCTGCTGGTAGGCGCCTCGATTCACGTCGTAGAAGTTGCGCGCTTCCAGGTCCGTGTTGCGCGCAAACTCAAACAGGTCTCCGTGGAACCGATCGGTCCCGGACTTGGTGAGCACGTTGATCTGCCCGCCGGCATAGGCGCCGTACTCGGCGTCAAAGTTGTTGGTCAGAATGCGGAACTCCGCGATCGAATCGAGGTTGGGAATTATGGCCGTGCCGGAGAATCCCGATTCCTGCACCGTAGCTCCGTCCAGCAGGAAGCCGTTCGCAGCTTCACGCATTCCGTTGACGGAAAGGTTGCCGGCATTGAGGTCGCCCGAGACGGGAGCAATACCAAATCCCGTGGCGGTGAACTCTCCGCCCTGGCCCCCCGCCATGGTGGAGCTAACCGGCACCACTCCGGGTTGCAGGGCGAGCAGATCCGTATAACCGCGCGTCACCAGCGGCACCGCGGTGATTTTGTTGCTGCCAATCACTTCTCCCATCTGCGTGCTCGTCGTGTCTACGTGTACCGCGGTGCTGCCGACGGTAATGCTCTGCGCGACTGCACCCACCTCGACCGTGACATCTACAGCCAACTCCGCGTTGACCGTCAGCACCAACCCGGTCTGCCGATACCCTTGGAAACCCTCCTTGCTGACAGCCACATCGTAGGTTCCGATCGGCAAGGCCTGGAACGAGTAGAATCCGCGCGTGTCGGTCGAGAGCTTCCACTGGACGCCCGTTTCCACGTTGATAGCCACGACCTCAGCGCTCGGGATGACGGCGCCACTCGTATCGCGCACCACGCCGGAAATGCTCCCTGTGACGCTGCCCCACAACAATTGATGGCCCAGGAGGAACGCTGCGGCCATCACGAGAAGGGTTCGATTCCCCAAAAACGAATAGCCAGTAAAGAACGATTTAGCTGTCTTTCTGACGCCCATGGTGTGCGGAACCATCTGGCCCTCCTTGGAGTTGCATTAGTTGAATGGAAGCGTCTCACCCATTCGTTGCTTCGAGATTACCGGCCCGTTACAATTTAGCGAAACGTTTCGCTATTCTTACTGCCGCCTCGCTCGCTTGTCAAGCACTTTTTGGACAATATGTCCCCAGCTCCGGCCCCCAGGCGCTGAAGCTCAGAAGAGGCTTTGTCGGTCGTCACACTGCCATCGTCCGGGGGTATTTCGCTTCGTTCCGAAAACTCGTAGGGGTAGGGCCTGCCCTGCCCTCGTCGCGGCCAGCGAAAATGCGGGGACGGCAAGCCGTCCCCCTCCAAGTAGATAAAGGGGGGATCCGTTTTCGTGGTTCTGGTTACCTTCGGCTCACGGGCGTGAGCGGCGGCCAAGAAAACAGTTGACAGAATGGCCTATGAACTATAAAACGGTATGTCGAAACGTTTCTTGAGTTTCCTGCTGCCTGATGCCGACTATTCGACAAATTGCCCGCGAGCTTAATGTCAGCGTCTCCACCGTCTCGGCGGTGATCAACAACTCCGGGTATGTGAGCGCACCGCTGCGGGCCCGCATCGAGAAGGCGCTCCAGGACGCTGAGTATCGTCCCAACCAAATCGCCCGCAGTTTGCGCCTGAAGAAGACGCGGACGATCGGCGTGATTGTCCCCGACCTGGCCAATTCTTTCTACTCTCAGTTGATGCGCGGCGCCGAGGACTACCTGGCGGGGGCGGCGTACCGGCTTTTGGTCGCGGATTCGCGCGAGGACTGGAAGCGCCAGCAAGACTACCTGGTGTCATTTTCAGGCGGGGCCACGGAAGGGATCATCCTGGTACCTTCGATGGCCACGAGCGATCAAATCGCTTCGATCCCGGGCATCGTGCGCGGAACGCCGCTGGTTTACGTGGACCGCAGCCCTGCGGAGTGTGTTGTGGATTCTGTACTCGCGGACAACGTGAGCGCCTCCCAGGAGGCGACGCGTCATCTGCTCGAGCTGGGGCATCGCCGCATCGGCATCATCACCGAGCCCCTGAACCTGCTCAACGCTGCGGAGCGATTAACAGGCTACAAACAGGCCTTGAAATCTTTCCATGTGCCGGTCGACGCCGGCTTGATCCGCGCGGGCGACAACACGGAAGATTCCGGCTATTGGTGCGGCCTCGACCTCCTCGAGAGGGCGAAACGGCCGACCGCAATCTTCGTGTGCAACAACCTGATGACGCTGGGAGTCCTGACCGCACTGCGGGAGCTTGAAGTTACCTGCCCGGACGAGCTCTCACTGGTAGGCTTCGACGACTTCGAGTGGTGCCCGTATCTCGAGCCGCCACTGACCATGGTCCGCCAGGCGGCCTCAGGATTAGGGGCCGCAGCCGCCAAGATTATCCTCAAACGAGTACGATATCCGGAGCAGAATCGCACGGAAAGAGTTTTGGTTCCGACTGAGTTAATCGTGCGGAAATCCACCGCCGCGCCGGACCGTGCGCCCCGGGACCGCAAAATGGGGTCCCAGCGTGTAGCTGATTCAGGCTCGCCGGCGTCGGCCCAGAGGGGCTTATGACTGCCCAGAAGATATCCGGGAGCGCGGGCATCCTGCCCGCCTTTCGTGCCGCAATCGCACGCACGTTGCGGGCAGGATGCCCGCGCTCCCGGGTACTTCATGGTCTCTGGGTGCCCGTCATCCGACGGGCATGGGCGACAACCATAATGAGATCTGTGAGGTTACAATGAAAAATGAATCCAGTTCACACGCGATAAGTTCGGCGGCTGCCGGAGCTCGAGAAACCAGTGCGGGGCCTGCTGGCCGTGCCCAGCCGTTCCGGGTGGGACAAGCGACCACCGCTCATTTATACACCGAAGCTTCCACAGCCTCCTTCTGGAGAGGCGTGGCGGATTTGAGCGCGCTCGGCTTTCACGCCACGGAAGCCGACAACACGCTCGCCCACCTGAGCGACACGTATGAAGACCGGGTCCAGGAATTCCGTGACCAGATGGCCAAGTACAAAATGCAATTGCCGGCCCTGTACCACGTTTTGCCCTTGAACGATGCCGCGCGCCGCCAGGAAAACCTCGAACAGGGCCTGCGAGTGGGCGAGTTCATTCACGAGGCTGGGGGCGGCATTCTCAACCTTGCCGGGGGCAAACTCACTCCGCAGGGCGATACCGCGGAAGAATTCCGGGTTTTCGCGGAGGTGGCGAACGAACTCGGCAAGCGTCTTCGCGAAGAGTACGGAGTGCGCCTCTCGTATCACCCGGAGGTCGGGTTGATCGGGCAGAAGCGTGACGAACTCGGGCGAATCATAGACACGACGGCTCCCGAGTATTTGTCTCTTTGCCCTGACACCGCGCATCTTTTCGCCGCCGGAGGCGATCTGCTCGAAATTTTCCGCACCTACCGATCGCGCCTGATACATGTGCATTTCAAGGATTTCGACTTCAACTGGCACAACGACGATGTCACGAAGGCAGGGCTCAAGGGTGGCTTCGTAGAGTTGGGTGAAGGCGTGGTGGACCTGCCCGCTCTGACCGATTTCCTCATTTCAACCGGTTACGACGGCTGGGTGATTCTGGAATTGGACCCTCCTCGAACCACACCGTATGAGACGGCGCGCAAGCAAAAGCAGTACGCGGTCGAAAAGTTAAGGCTCCAAATCGAGTGATTGTAATTTGCTGGCAGGGACGCAAGGGCGTGCGCCCCACCTGGGTCGGCCCAGGTGCTGTAGGGGCAGGGCTTGCCCTACCCTGGTCGGTAGCCGCAGCCACGGCCAGGGGACGGCAAGCCGTCCCCGTAAAGCAGGGTGGATAACGACAGGTCGGGGACATGCCCAAGGGATGGCTACGATGAGCAAACTGGGAGTGGGTGTAATAGGCGTGGGAGAAATGGGGAAGCGTCACGCCGAGAACCTGGCGCGTCTTGTTCCGAAAGCGCGATTGATAGGCGTGGCCGACACGAACCTGGAACGCGCGCGGTCCGCCGCTCAAGAACTCGAAGTTGAGCACTACTATGACAACGCCGAGGCTTTGGTGACGCGCGAGGACGTACAGGCGGTGGTGATCGCCACGCCCGCTAAATTCCATGCCCGTGCCGTTGAAGTTGCGGCGCGGGCCGGCAAGCACATCTTCTGCGAGAAGCCGTTGGCACTGACGCTCGAAGAAGCCGACGCAGCTCTCGAAGCGGTTCGCCTTGAGGGAGTCTCGTTCCAGGTGGGCTTCATGCGACACTACGACCCCGCCTACGCCCGGGCGAAGAAATCCATCGAGGCGGGTGAGATCGGGGAGCCCGTCATCTTTAAATCCATCGGGCGCGACGCCGAGGCTCCGCCGCTCGCCTACTTTGAGAGCGGCTGGAACGGGACCCTCTTTCATGATAATACCGTTCATGACTTCGACCTGGCGCGCTGGCTGATGCACGATGAGGTCATGGAGGTCCACACCTACGCCGCTGCACGGGCGATCCCGCAACTCACCCCGCTCGGCCTGTTTGATTCGGGTGTCGTGAACTTGCGCTTTGCTCGCGGCGCGATTGGAAACATCGAGTCTTTTCTGGATGCGCGCTATGGGTACAACGTCCGCACCGAGATTGTAGGCACAAAGGGCACAATCCAAGTGGGCTCTTTGGGCGACACGCCTGTCCAGGTCCTGGCCCACTCCGAGCGCCGGCAGCGCAACGTGAGTCATTTCCTGGTGCGCTTTGCCGATGCCTACGTCCTCGAAATGCGGGACTTTGTGGAGACGATCCTCTCGGATCGCGCACCGCAAGTCACGGGCCTGGACGGGCGTCAAGCCCTTGCGGTGGTGTTGGCGGCTGAAAGGTCTTTCCGGGAAACCCGCCCCGTGGAGGTGGCGGCCCCTACCCTCCCGGGATCGCTATAGAAGAGCAGGCCTCGATTGGCGCCATTCTCTTGCTGGTGGCTTAGGGCTTCGCCGCAGGCATGCCTGCCTCGATTCAACCCGATTTCCGAAGTTGCGAGGCTCTGTAGGAAGAAACCCCTCACCTGGCTCGCTACTCTCGCCACCCTCTCCCCAAGGGAGAGGGCTGAAATCAATCATCGTTGACCGCCCTCTCCCTTGGGGAGAGGGTGGCCCGCAGCCGGCGTAGTCATCAGTCCGTCAGCTGACGGAGACGGGTGAGGGTTACTTCCGAGGAGTCCAAAAACCCGTTCCGTTCTCGAGGTTATCAAGGCAGCAGGTAGCGCAGACTCTCTGGTTTTGAGAGTCTGCGGCTTTTCCTTGGGTTGCATCCGAGATGCTAATACCAGCACGGGAATTATTCAAATGTAAGAGCCGCCGACTCGCAATGGCAGCGAGTCTGCGCTACCAGGCCTAACCTGCTCAGTTATTCACTCCACGTTCGTCTTCCGCGTTGCTCGTTTCTTCCAAGACTGCTGGTAATTCGCCAGCAGCTCCTTTCGATTCTGGCGCAAGTCCAGCCCGGTTGGCCCGGCGGGATAAGGCCGGTCGCCCATCATCCCCTTCCAGAGAATGCGGTTGTAGACCGCTGAATCGACGCGATCGGCGTCTGAGAAGTCCATCCCGCGCGTCACGCGCGCCCAGTACTTCGCATTGTGTGTCGATTGGGGTATGACCAAAGAAGCGGGCTTCGAAGGCAGCGGCAAGCTGGTATTGTAGAGATAAGCTGAGGGCGTAGCGGTAAAACTCCACGGGCTCGCGCTGGTATTGAAGACATCAGCCCATCGGCGCGGCCAGTGCGTCATTCAGGTTCAGCGGCGGCAAGCCCAGAACTTCTTCGATGGTGCGCACGAAGTTGAGGGTGGTATAAGGAGTGGACACAACGGTTTTCTGCTTCACGAAGGCGCCCGCCACAAAGGCGATGGTGCGGTGCGAATCGACGTGGTCGCCGCCGTCCTGCGCGTCGTCTTCAATAACAAAGATCAAGGTGTTGTTGGCGTAGATGCTTTTTGAGATCTTTTCGATCAGCAGGCCCACCGCATAGTCGTTATCGGCTTGCTGTGTCTCCGGCGTGTTCACCAAGTCAATGGCCGTGCCAAATGATCCGGTGTGATCGTGCATAAATCGCACCAGGCTCAATTCCGGAAGCCCGCCTTTGGCGTAGCTGGCATCGAAATCGCGCGCCCACTCGGTGTAGCGGTAATAATCCGGAAAATTGTTGTCGAAGCCCCGGAAGTACGGATCGGTGTAGGGGAAGAGGGAGACACTCGCTGGAGTGGCCACCACCGTACCGGTGGCGGCGGGGTCGGCGGCCAGGGGGATGGCGCAGGAGGGCTCATTGTAACAGGTGGTGTCCACGAAGAAACCGTAGTTGCGAACGGTGAGACCCGCCCGCAGCGCAGAATCCCACAGATAGCCGGTGTTCACTTCGTCATTCGGTCCGTCCGG
>CAWIUZ010000264.1:0-13412 GCA_963838915.1 uncultured Acidobacteriota bacterium | reverse complement strand
ACTGCGGCCGCCTCGGGGTTATGGGTAATCATCAGAACCGTTTGCCTAAAGGTCTTGTTCAGGCCGCGAATCATATTCAGAACCGTCTGCGAGTTCTCAGTGTCCAGATTCCCGGTCGGCTCATCCGCCAGGAGCAGCTTGGGATCGCAGATTACGGCGCGAGCGATGGCCACGCGCTGTTGCTCGCCGCCCGAAAGCGCGTAGGGGCGATGATCGAGTTTGTTCTGAATGCCGAGCATATCCACCACCGCCTGGAATCGGTGGGGATTAAAACCGTTTCCCTGGATGTGCTGGGCGATGGCGATGTTGTTGCGCGCCGTTAAAGTGGGCAGCAGGTTGAAGCGCTGGAAGACGAAGCCGATTTTATGCCGTCGAAAGCGCGTACGGTCGGCGTCTGACATTTGAGTGAAGTCGTTGCCATCCACCAGCACCTGGCCGCTGGTGGGCGCGGTCAAGCCACCCAGGATGTGAAGGAAAGTCGACTTTCCGCAGCCGGATGGTCCTACCACCGCCACGAACTCGCCCTCTTGAATATTACAATCCACGCCCCGCAGCGCTTCCACCTCGACTTTGCCGACGTGGTAGATCTTCTTCAGGCCGTGAGTCTCTATGATGGGTCCCATTTACTCGTACGCCAACGCGTCCACAGGGTCAAGCTGAGCCGCACGCATCGCGGGGTAGAACGCCCCCAGCAGGCTTCCACCGATCGCCAGAACTGCAGCGTACCCTGCCCACAGCATGGTCAGTTCGATCACCAGGGTAGGGAAGTTCGCCAGAATCAGCTTGCGGGTTATTAGAGCTACTCCGTACCCCGCCAGGATCCCAACCGCACTGAGCAGGCTCGCCTCTCGCAGAATCACTGCAATGATATACCCTTTTGATGCTCCGAGCGATTTCAAAATCCCGATCTCCCGGGTTCGCTCCGTAATGGTCGTGTACATCGACAGGAATATAACCAGAAATCCGATCCCCACCGCGATGACGATGATGACCGTTGTAAACACATTCAGGCCTGGCAGATTATTGGAGGTCATCAATGACATCCATTCCTTCACAGCAGTAACCTGGCACTGCGGGAGAAGTTGACGAATGGCGCCGACAGCCTTCTCAGTATAGGCGGGCTCAGTGCACTTGACCCAGAAGATGGTGGCCCTGTCCTTGACTTGCAGAAGATCCTCGGCGGTCGGCAGAGGAATAAAAAGGCGAGCGCCTTTTCCGTGCTCGACGATACCGCAGACGGTGAACTGGTGGTTGAGCAGATCCACCGTTTGTCCGACCTTGATGTGTTTCGACTTCGCATACAGGTCGTCAACGAGCAGGTCATAGGGTTTTGTAAATGACCGGCCGTCGTGATAGGCGAAGCCGCCCGAGACGCGATTAAAGCTGTCCATGTCAATACCGTAGACCATACTCAACGCTCCGGTGTTGAAAAGGATCAGCGTGGGAGCTACGGCCAGCACATGGGGGACTTGCGTCAAGCGGTCGCCAATCGTCAAAGGCATGGGCGACTGCGAAAAAGCGAGAAGGAACGACGAACCGGAGGGTTGCACCATGATGTCGGCCCCAACACCCTCCTGCCGTTGGGCTGAGTCGTTCACCAGTCCGTGGGCCAGCCCCACGAAGAGCATCACCATGGCTACTTCCATTGCCACTGCCAAGGCGCTCAACGCCGTACGAACGGGACGGTACAGGATGTTGGAGACGATGAGCTTATTGACCACTCGGCTTCTCCTCCTTCACACCCAGGTTAATCGTTTGCGTGTCTGGAGGCTGTTTGAGGACGAATTTGTCAGCATCAATTGGCTGGTTGAAAGTGGCTTTCAGAATGGTTATCGCCAGCCGGTAATCTTCGATCGGCCTGACCAGCTCGATGTGGGAAGGGTAATTCACTCCCTGAAAATCCTGGTACTCGGAGTATCGCACGTCCTCAACATAAAGGCCTTGCGCCTCATAGAATTGCATGCGAGCCAACTGGAGATCGGCGCGATCGAACCAGGCCCTGCGTTTCAGGCGTAATTCTCCACCTTCTGCGGCCTCTACAATCAGAACTACATAATACCGATGTCCGCCCTCCTGCGACTCCTCCAGAAGCCACTTTTCGTGGCTTTCGTCAAGCTCCGGAACCAGCAGGGCTTCCAGAATGTGTTGGGGTCGCAGGTTTTCGAGGGAGTTCTTCGAAGGACGGCTGAAGGCCGTCTTTCCTACGATAAACTTCTGAACAGGCGGGATATACAAACGAAACTCCTCGCCGGTGGAAACCATATCAAAAATGTCAGTCCGTACCACCGGGGCTTGGCCCTGCATTCGAATCATGGCCGGGCTTTGGATCAGGATGAAGCCCCTGACGTCGTGGTACTCCTTGATAACGCCGGAGTAGATGGAACCGGTCGTCGGCTCCAGGTCTACCGTCGCCGTCATGGTCCGAACGCTTTGACTTAAGGCATTAAGCTTGGCGACGAGTTCAGCAAGTGACGCTACGCGCGGAGGTGGTACAACCTGGGAACGGGGAATATGTCTCACCCGCCGCACTATGCATCCTGGAGTCAGCAAAAGGACTGTGGCGGTCGCCAGCAAGACCAAGAACTTTCTGCTTGTAGTCAGATGTACACTCCGTAAAGCCGGACCCGGCCAATCTAACAAACGGCTCTGTGCCTGTCAATGTTCCGGAATCCTCGCTAGTTTGTTCATTTGACTCGTGGCGCTGGCCTTCAGGCCAGCACCTGCCGACCTAAAGGTCGGTGCTACGCTCAGCAATCAAAGCTAACGCACCTTCAACGAGCCGACAATGTCAGAAAGGTGAAGCCGCTTTCTCTGGCAGTAGTCACGTAAGCCCTTCACAATACGAACCGAAGCGCCCGGGTCGTAGAAATTCGCAGTACCCACTTGCACCGCTCGGGCGCCGGCGATAAGAAACTCGAGAGCGTCCTCCGCAGTGGAGATACCTCCTAGCCCGATGATGGGGATTTTCACGGCCCGCGCGGCCTGATAAACCATGCGCAGGGCCACCGGTTTGATAGACGGGCCGGATAATCCCCCGGTTACATTCGAGAGGCGAGGCGTACGTGTCTCGATATCAATGGCCATGCCCACGAGCGTGTTGACCAGCGAGAGAGCGTCGGCTCCCGCCCCCTCGGCAGCTCGCGCAAACACCGTAATATCAGTGACGTTGGGCGAGAGTTTCACGATCAGCGGAAAGCGCGCTGCCTTCTTCGACGCCGCCACCACTTCCTCGGTCAGCTGCGGGTCGCTGCCGTACACGATGCCGCCGCAGCGCGTATTGGGGCACGAGATGTTGAGTTCGTAGGCGGCGATGCCATCACCTTCGTTAAGAATTTCGAGACAGCGAACATAATCCTCGGTCGAGTAGGCAAACACGTTCACGATGCAGCAGGCCTTCAACGTCCGCAGGAACGGGAGTTTTTCGGTAAGGAAGCGCTTTGCGCCAACGTTCTGAAGGCCGATGGCATTCAGCATCCCGGATTCGCTCTCGTAGATGCGCGGCGAGGGATTGCCTTCCATTGGCTCAGGCGATATACCCTTGACGACAATCGCCCCTAACTCGTTCAAATCAATGAGCGAGGCGAATTCCTTGCCGTATCCAAACGTGCCGCTTGCCGTCCAAACGGGATTCTGGAAACGTATTCCGGCGATTTCGGTTTCGATCTGAGGCACAAATTCGTCAAGGAGCGCGGCAACCGCCGTGTCTTTCGGCAAAGGTTCGCGTTTTAAGCTACTTGCGGACATGAACACATTTCCCGGCTATCAAACACAATTTAGATGTCAAACGGTAGCGGCCGAATGGCAAGTTTTGTGATTTGAGAAATGGCAAGTTGTAAAACCATCTGAATTCTGCCATTTGCCGTTTGCCATTTGAAATCACTCGTCCCGCTCACTGCCTACTGCCCACTGCCTACTGCCCACTGCCTGCTGCCTACTGCCTACTGCCCACTGCCTACTGCCTTTCTGTCACCGGCCCGTCCCAAACGACCTTGTCCGCCCAGAACACAGGACCCTCGGTGCAGACGCGCTGGTAAGCCTCGTGTCCGGAACCATGGACGCGGATGCAGCAGCCCAGGCAAACCCCAAGGCCGCATCCCATGCGGTTCTCCATCGAGACCAGGCACGGATGGCGGTATTTTCCTGCCACCTGCACGGCGGCGCGTAGCATGGCCCAAGGCCCGCAAATCATGAGCAGGCACTTTTTGTCCGAGTGGCGCTCCAGATACTGTTCGAGCGGCCTGGTGACGAACCCGCGGTAGCCGGCAGAGCCATCCTCGGTGGCAAGCAAACTAGCTCTCACGAGGCTCTTGAAATCCTCCACGCCGACCAGATCCACCTTGCTTCGCCCTCCCATGAAGAGGCGTTGGCGAAAGCCCGCCTCCGCCAGTCGCTTCGCCGGCAGGAGCAGGGCGGCTATTCCAATTCCTCCAGCCACATGCAGAATCTCATCTGCCTCGTGCGCTCGAGGCAGATAGTCCTCCTCGAAGAACCCATGGCCGAGCGGCCCCAGCAACCCCACTTTATCTCCAGGCTTCAGCTCGGACATCAGGCGCGTCCCATGACCCACGACCTTGTAGAGGAATTGCATAATCCTTGCTGCATCTTGCCTGCGGGCGCGCTTTCCATCCGAGTTCTCGCCCCTCAAATCATAGATGCTCATCGGCCGCCGCAGGAGTACATCCGACCGGCCGAGAATTCGCAGCATGGCAAACTGGCCGGGCCGGGCGCTCGCTGCCTGGCGGGGAGCTTCAACGCTCAAAAGAAAATGGTTGCCGCTGAGGGGCCGGTTTTCGGTGACGGGAACCACTTCGTCGTACATCTTAGTCATTTTAGCAGAACTTCGCTGTTTCTTGGCTCGGCGTTGGGCGTATTATATGCTCACAAACCATGCAATTTGCAACGCTCCAAAAAGTCATGTGCTTTGTTTTCAGATACTTCTTAGCTTCGTTTCCACTATTTTTGTACTTTTCGTAATTCTCCGTTCATCCGCCTGCCGGGAAAGTCCCGCCTTTGACTTGCCGTGCGGGCAGCGCGGCGCTTTCTTGCGACAAAACGTCACAAACGACAACACTTATAGGCTACCATAGACAGGCCGGGGCGTCAAGCGAAAAACTGTATGAAAAGCGGGGCACCACCCGATTCCTCCTCGTTTTGCGAATCTGAAGGGTTTTGTCCTACAATGCTTCGATTGTAGGTAATTTTGACGTGTTATTACTGCGCGGACTAATCATCCTCGGGCTGATCGGGCTGAATGCATTCTTCGCCGCCACCGAATACGCGCTCCTCAGCGTGAGACGGACGCGGATCGAGGAACTGACGCGCGAGGGCAATCCTCGAGCGCGCCTTGTTCAGACGCTGCTGGCCGATATCGGCTCGCTGATTTCGGGCGCACAACTCGGTGTGACCGTCGTCAGCCTGCTGATGGGTTGGCTGGGTGAAGGGTTCATAGCTCAGACACTCCAGCCTCTGCTGGATCTTGGACTCCACCGGCATGCCTCCGCGGTACTGGTTCACTCGCTGGCGGGGGCCATCGCTTTCCTGCTCATCACTATTTTTCTGATGGTGCTCGGAGAGTTGGTTCCGAAGGCGGTGGCGTACGACCATGCGGAGATGGTTTCCCTGGTTGTTGCCCGGCCAATGCTGGTGTTCTTAAGGCTCAGCCGCTACGCGGTAGGTGCTCTGGTGGGAATGGCGAACGCTGTTTTGGGCGCCCTCGGCCGGTCTCCGTTACGGGGCTTGAGGCCGCTTCACACGCCTGAAGAAGTAAAACTGATTGTATCGTCGATCCGCAAGCACGGCCTGCTTCGGGAAGAGCAGGAAGATATCATCCACACGGTCTTCGATCTGGATTTCATCCTGGTGAAGGAGATCATGGTTCCCTGGACCAGGATCACCTGTCTTCCGTTTACGCAGGACATCCGCAGCCTGCTAGAGCGCATTGTCAAAGACCAGCACTCGCGCCTGCCGATCTACGAAGGATCGCCCGATCATGTGGTCGGCATCCTGTACACCAAGGACCTGTTGAGGGTTGTGTCCGAGCGGCTGAAGAGCGGCGTGCCACTTCAATCGCCGATGGACCTGCGCCCTATTCTCCGCCAACCCATGATCGTCCCGGAGTCCAAGCCGCTCAGCCAGGTGCTCGAAGATGCGCGGCAGCATCATTCGCACCTGGCGCTCGTGGTCGATGAATTCGGCACCTACGTTGGGCTGGTAACGGTGGAGGATGTCCTCGAGCAACTGGTGGGCGAAATCCGGGACGAATACGACCAGGACGAGCAGGCGATCCATCAGGTGAGCGGCAACGTGCTGGTAATGGACGCTTCGATTAACCTCCGCGACCTGGCGAATGACTACGAGATTGTGCTGCCGCGAGGCAACGGATATGAAACCCTGGCTGGGTTCGTTCTGTCCTTCCTGGGCGCGATCCCGAAGGGCGGAGAAAGCATCGTCTACGAAGACCGGCGCTACACGGTGACGGAGATGGACGGCTGGCGGATTGCCAAGGTTAAGATTGAGAAGCTGCCCGTCGCTACACCGCAAGCCAAGCCTGCTGCCGGAGTACGCAGCGCATAGCGTCATGTAACATAAGTCCGATGATTAAGTCGGGACATGCACCTCAGCCCCCGAAGGGGCGACAGAGAGTAGCCCAGGGCGCAAGCCCTGGGAAAAGGATGGCCCTCTCCCCCTTTCTCCCCCTCTCCCGCCCGGCGGGAGAGGGGGAAGGGGGTGAGGGGTGGCCTTACGAACCCACGGCTCACGCCGTGGGCTACTCGCTGCTGCCCGCTTCGCGGGCTGATTCAATGAATCTAACCAGGGAGGTCCTAATGCCACTAAACATCGGAGACACAGCGCCAGATTTCAAGCTCAGTTCGACCACCGGCGCGACCCAGGGCGAATTTCAGCTTTCCGCCCAGCGCGGCAAGAATGTGGTGATCTACTTCTACGCGCTCGACTTTACACCGGTTTGACAGGACCATCTGGCAGCAATCCAGGCGGACCTCGCCCGTTTTGCTGACTTAAACGCCCAGGTCGTGGGCGTATGCACTGACACCGTTTTCTGCCACATCGCCTTTCAGAAGCACTTGGGCGGCCTCAAATACCCTCTGGCTACGGACCGCTGGCCTTACGCCAAAACGGCCGCGGATTACGGCGTCTTCCCTGCCACAAAACATCAAGTGCCTTTCATCAACGATCGGGCAGTGTTTGTCGTGGACAAGGACGGCAAGATCGCTTGGGTGAAAATCTACGAGCTGAGGGAACTACCGAGTAATCGCGAGATCCTCGAGGCGCTCAAGAAATTGCCGTGATCTTTGGAAGGGCGGGGCTTCAGCCCCGCCGCCGCGCGGCAAGTTCTTGGCGGGCCTTTAGGCCCTGAAGCCATGTCGCTTCAGGGGCTAAAACCCCGAGAATCTCTTCCGTTTCCTATGGCGGGGCTAAAGCCCCGCCCTTCCGTGCCGTCCATGATGTGACCCGGAATTTCGTCACCAGGCATTACGGCCTCAGCCCGCTTCTCGATGGAACTTCGCCTTGCCGCATCGCGTACATGAGGATGAAGGGGAGGCGAAAATGATAACGTGGCGATGGAATTATGTGGCCGGCCGGCGCGCTGGGTTCAGGCCGGGCGCGCCTTTGGGGGTCGTCATACTTGGTTTGGTTTTTCTGGCTGCATTGCCTTTGGGGGCACAAGACAAAAAGGACTCGAGCAAAAACGATTCCGACACGGACCAGGAAGGCTTCGGAATTGTCGCGAGCAAGCGGGCCGGCGCGAAGGACGTGGGCTTGCCTTTGTACCCGGGGGCGCGAGAACACAAGGACAAGTCCGAAGACAGCCCGGGAGTTAAGTTCGGTTTGTGGGGCGGGAACTCAGGGTTTAAGCTGGCCGTGTTGAAGCTCGAGTCGAACGATGCACCAGAAAAAGTCGCCGCCTTCTACCGAAAAGCGCTGGCGAGATACGGCAAGGTGTTGGATTGCAGAGGCTCCTCGAAAGCGGCTCGGGAGAACGACAAGGGAAGTTCGGAGCTTGGCTGCGAGGACGATCAGCCGGAAAACGGGGAACTCGTCCTGAAGGCAGGCACAAAGCAAGACCAACATCTGGTGGGAATCAAGACCAGCGGCGGCCTTACACTGTTTCAATTGGTCTATGTCATGACGAGAGGGTCTGATACCGAGCAGTAATCCACACTGCGGGTGATTTGGAGTGCGGCAGCTTGCTGCCGCTTTTGCTCAGGCCAGCTTGCTGGCCGGGATTTGGGGCCCGAACGAAGGGGCGCGAGCAAGCTCGCGCCGGGGAAAGCGGCAGCAAGCTGCCGCACTCCAAAGCCTCGGCCTTCCCGGGCATGGCGAGAAATCCCAACTACTGCAGGAAGATGATGATCGCCGGAGTGCCTACCGGCGTGTAGTGGCCGGTGAAGGTCAGGCCGCCGGTCTCGCGATCCACGCGGAAGGTTGTAATGGCGTCACTCCTCTGATTGCAGACGTAGAGAAAGTTCCCTGTGGGGTCGATGTTGAAGTGGCGCGGGTAATCGCCGCGAGTCCAGGTTTCGCTAACCCAAGTCAGCTTGCCTTCCGGCCCAATGGAAAACACCGCGATCGTGTCGTGAAGCCGGTTGGCGGCGTAAACGAACTTGCCATCTGACGAGACCATCACTTCCGATGTGAAATTCGTTCCTGCGAACCCTCTGAGCAGGGTGGAAAGGGTTTGCTTCGCGGTCAGCGTTCCGCGCGCGGCGTCGAAGTCATAGACCACGATCGTGGAGGACTCTTCCCCGAGCAAGTACATCCAGCGGTGATTGGGGTGGAAAGCGAAGTGGCGCGGCCCGTCTCCAGGCGGTAGTGAGACCGACGCGGGGTCGTTCGGGGTAAGGGTGCCTTTTTCGGCGTCGAATTTCCAAATCAGGATTTCGTCCAGTCCCAGATCGTTCACCAGGACGAAGCGGCCCGAAGGATCGGCCTCGATCATGTGCGCGTGCGGAGCCTCGTGGCCGCTGATGGCGAAGCTTCCGGGAGGCGCGCTCGAAGCGTGCTCCGGCCCGACCTTGCCTGCGTCTTTCTTGATGTCGGTGGCAGGACCCAACTCGCCATCTGCCCGGATGGGCAGCACCGCTACCGTCCCGCCTGCATAGTTGGCAACCAGAACGTATTTCCCTGAAGGGTGGACGCTCAAGTGAGCAGGGCCGGCCCCGTGCGAGCTGACGGTGTTAAGGCGCGTGAGATGGCCAGTTGATCGATCGATTGAGTAGGCGCTTACCGAACCTGACTTGGTGCTTTCGAAATTGCCAATTTCGTTCGCCGCGTACAAGTGCGTTCGCGCGGGATCGAACGCCAGCCAGGAGGGATTCGAGTCGTCCGCAAAGAGCCCGACTTGCGACAGCACTCCCGTGCTGGGATGCATCTGAAACAGATAAATGCCTTGCCCATACCCCTTGCTTCCCTCGGGGCCTTGCGGTGAGCTGTAAGTGCCGACATAAGCCAGGATTGGATTGTGCATCGAATTCTCCTGCCCTTGCGCGCTGAGTGATGAATTCATTAAAGCCATAGCTGTGGCGCCTCCCAGGAAGTGACGACGCGAGATTCTGCCCAAAAGGTTGCGTGGGCGTGACACGTTGGTGCTCGACATTGGAACTGTCCTTTGGTGACCTGATTCACAAATTGGCAAGGTAAGATTATGGGACTGATTCGTTTCGCAACGCAAGGGCCTGCTTGAGGGAGAAGAGGTGATATTTCGTACGAGTTCATCTCCGCACGACTTCGTTCTCGCATAGGCATGCACGCGTCCCAATAGCCGTCATTCCCGCGAAGGCGGTAATCCACTTTGCAAAGTAGGAGCGGTTCGCGAACCGCCCCTACCGGCCGGATTCCCGCTGGTTGCCCACGCACACCGGCCATGGTAAAGTTGGAGCATTGAGGTCCGGGGTGCGGGCTGCCTTCGCAATGCAAGCGGCGCAGGCGGCGGTTATCGAGTTCCTTGGGAGGTGCATCCATGAGGCGTAGAGATTTTCTGGCCAGGTCGGTAGCAGGCGTTGCGGGGACGTGGCTGACTTCGAAATCGTGGGCCGAGGCATTGCCCCCCGTGGCCGGGAAGTTCAGCGCCTCGGATATTGTCACCCTTGGCCAGACCGGCCTCAAAACGTCGCGGCTGGCCTGCGGAACCGGAACGGTGGGTGTCAGTCATCATTCCAACCAATCGGCGTTGGGAATTCAAGGACTGGCCGATCTGCTGTTGCAGGGATACGACCATGGGCTGCGCTTCTTTGACACGGCGGATTCCTACGGGACCCATGCGCACGTGGCGGCAGCCCTGAAAAAACTGCCCAGGGAGAAAATCACCGTCATGTCGAAATCCTGGGCGCGCGACGAAGCAGGGATGCGTGCGGACATCGACCGCTTCCGCAAGGAACTGGGCACCGATTACATCGATATTCTCATGATGCACTGCCTTACCGACGACAACTGGACGGAGAAGAGCCGGGGCGCCATGGACGCCATCTCGGAGGCGCAGGAGAAGGGAATTGTCCGCGCCCACGGGTGCTCCTGCCACACCATCGGCGCGCTGCGGACGGCAGCGAAATCTCCCTGGGTCCAAGTCATGCTCTCGCGCGTGAACCCGATCGGATCGCACATGGATGCAGACCCTGCCACCGTCGTCGAGACGCTGCGAGAGGGGCGCCAGTCCGGCAAGGCGATTGTGGGCATGAAGATCCTAGGCCAGGGTGACATGAGAACGCGCGTGGACGAGGCGCTGAATTATGCCCTCTCGCTCGACCTGCTGCACGCCTTCACCATCGGGGCCGAGAATCGTAAGGAGCAGCTTGACTTGATTAGCCGCGTCGGTGCTGCGCACGCCTAGTTGTGTTAATAAGCGCAATTGTTCTGAGTCCTGGAAGGGCGGGGCTTTAGCCCCGCCGGTAACGCGGACCACGATTAAAGGGGCCTTTAGGCCCTGAAGCAACGCGGCTTCAGGGGCTAAAGCCCCAAGAGGTACCCTGTTCTCTGCGGCGGGGCTGAAGCCCCGCCCTTCCGACGCGGCTGGCGCAGAGCGAAGCTCTGCGTCTCTCCATAATCTAAAAACAGACCGCAGAGCCTCGCTCTGCGCCAGCCTGTCGGAAAAGAACAAGTGCTGACGAGACTCTGCCAATTCAACCAACGGAGCTGAACATGAAAAAATACATCGGGCTTCTCGTAGCGTTGTTAGTGATTTCGCTTGCAGCTTTTGGTCAAAAGGGTGGGGAACATGAAGAACGCGGCGGCGCCCACGCCGCTCCTCCAACCCGCGGCCCGGCGCCCGTGCGCGGGAATCCGCATCCCGCCCAGCAAAACCGGAATTACAGTGACAAGGCCGGCCACCCGAACGCTCCACACGTCGATAAAGGGAATAAGTGGGTCGGGCACGACACGGGCAAGAATGATGCTAACTACCATCTCGATCATCCCTGGGAGCACGGACACTTCACGGGCGGGTTCGGCCCTCACCATGTCTGGCACCTTGGGGGAGGCGGTCCAAACCGTTTCGGGTTTGGCGGGTTCTTTTTTAGCGTTGCCCCGTACGATATCGGCTTCTGCAATGGCTGGCTCTGGGACTCCGACGAAGTCATCATTTACGAGGATCCCGATCACATCGGCTGGTACCTTGCCTATAACGTGAGGCTTGGGACATACGTGCACGTCATGTTCCTGGGAGCGTAGGGGTAGGGGCGCTAGAATAGGCGCGATCGGGTTCCGGAGCCCGTCAGCCGACGGGCGCAAGAATGTGGCCCACGGCGACAGCCGTGGGGGGAAGCAGGACCGATGCGCCTCTGAAAAGCCCCGGGAGGGGCGACAGCGCTGTCCTGACGATTGCAGAACTTATGTCGCCACTACGTGGCTCAGCGTGCTCTCTGTGTACTGTGATCCCACGGCTGGCGCCGTGGGCCACATTCTTGCGCCGCTGGCGCGGCTTGGCTTGGGGTCATGGGCTTATTCTAGCCCGTACAAGGCGTAGGGGTAGGGCTTGCCCTACCCGGTCGCAAAAAGGGGACGGCAAGCCGTCCCCGTACTCACAGCGCAGCGCCGTTGCAGGATCAAGCCGGGTGGCGCGTCGCGCCGGAAGGTAAACGGCGACTAAGGTCACCACCAGAAAGATCAACGCGACCGCTGTGTACGTCGCAGGAGAGGCCACCGCCTCCGTGTCGGTCAGCGAGCGAATAGTTTTGCCGGCCGCAAAGCCAAGGTAGAGACCTCCGGCCAGACCTGTCCCCAGCCAGAGACTCGTCGCTGCCAGAACGGTCCTAATGATAGCGCCACGCCCGGCGCCCAGCGCCATGCGTATGGCAATTTCGCTGGTGCGTTGCGAGACCAGGAACGAAATCACGCTGTACATTCCCGCGGCCGCCATGGCCACTGCCACGAGAGCAAATACGCCAATCAGATAAACGTCGAAGCGAGGTTCAACCGCGGAATCGGCGATCAGCTCATTCATGGTCTCGACGCCGAAGACCGACTGATCGGGGTTTATCGATTCAATCGCCGCTTTCACCTGCTTCAGCAGCGGCCCGGGTGGAACCACTGAGCGCACCACGAGGTACACATTGGGCCACGATAGCTGCTGTGCCGAATAGTAACATTCCGGAAACGGCCGGGTCTCGAGCCCGCGCGTTCGGACGGTGCCCACCAGACCGACAACCGTGATAGGTCCTTCCGTGTCGGGGATCTGTTTACCCACCACGTCCGGTCCCAGCCCAAAATGCTTGGCGAAAGCTTCGTTCACAACCACAACCGTAAGTTTCGGCCCGGCGTCGCTCACGCGAAGAGTTCGACCTGCGAGCAGCGGAATGCCCATAACGCGGAAGTAATCTGGGGTCATCTGGTGCGACCACGCTATCGTGCCGGGGTCCGCCATTCCAATAAGCGGGACCGGCCCGCCCCCACGCGCGGGGCGCAACGGCGGGCCCGTGATTGTCGCCGCCGCTTCCACTCCCGGAATGGCCTCGACCTTGTCCACGTAGGTCTGCAGCACCTTGCCGGCCTTTGGGTCAGGCTGCTCCAACTTTCCAAAGGGCAATTGGAGCCGCATCGCCAGGACGTGTTCAGGATTGAAACCAAGAGGAGCGGAAATCAGATTCAGCAAATTCTGTGTCACCAAGCCGGCACCGCACAGGAGGGAGACTGAAAGCGCCGCTTCGACGGCGATCATCGCGTTGCGCCAGTGGCCTCCGGCACCCGAGTTGGAGTGAGCGCTGAGGCTCGGCCCCGGCGTCCAGCGACTGCCCTTCAGTGCCGGGATAATAGCGAACACCAGAGCTGATAGCATCGAGACTCCAAGCGTGAATGCGATGGCGCGCGCATCCACGTGCGCGGCTGCGAGCAGTGGACTGCGCACCGGCAGCAAGCGAACGAGAATGCGCATCAGCCAACCTGACAGGAACAGGCCGGCGATG
>CAWIUZ010000263.1:0-9284 GCA_963838915.1 uncultured Acidobacteriota bacterium | reverse complement strand
ACTCGGTTTTCTATCGAGTTCGCGCCTTAAACGATGCTGGCGAGTCGGCTTACTCGAACGTGGTGCGCTTGAAATAGACCGGGGAGCGCGCGTGGTGTTGTCTCCGTGATCTCTGTGACCGACAAAAGGCAAAACACAGAGATCACTGAGGCCCTCCGTGCGCTTTGTGTTGAAGCTCTAAGCGCACAGAAGGCACGGAGACGTTGGCTTAATAGCGGCCACTGGCCAGCCTTATAAATTGAATTTCATTTGGAGGTCATTTTATGGGAACGCTTGCCATTACAGGTGGAAAACCCGTTCGCACGAAGCCCTTTGCTCCCTGGCCGGTTTACGACCGCAAGGAAGAACGGGCCGTTCAACAAGTTCTTAAGAGCCGCAATTGGGGCGGTTATCCTTTCCCCAATGCGCACGCCGGCGCCTTCGCGAAACACTTCGCGGAGTTCCACCGCGCTAAATACGGCATCGCATTGTCCAACGGCACAGTCGCCATCGAGGTCGCGTTGAAGGCGGTGGGAATCCAACCGGGTGATGAGGTTATCGTTCCTGCCTACACCTGGGAAGGGACCGTAGGCCCCGTGCTCCAACTCAATGCGGTGCCGGTTTTCGTTGATATCGACCCCGCAACGTATTGCCTGGACGCGGGTCTGATCGAAAAGGCGATTACCAATAAAACTCGAGTTATTCTGCCAGTCCATCTGGCGATGAGCTTTGCTGACCTCGATGCCATCGGGCGACTCGCCCGGCAGCACAATCTGTTAGTGATCGAAGATTGCGCCCACGCGCACGGAGGACAGTGGAAAAAGAAGGGCGCCGGGGCCACGGGCGATATGGGCTGCTTCAGCTTTCAGTCGAGCAAGTTGATGACCGCCGGGGAAGGCGGCGCGGTGATTACCAACAAGCTTGAGTATTGGGAGCGCGCGCAATCCTACGTCAACTGCGGGCGCGCCAGCGAAACCGATAAATTCGGCCACCGCATCATCGGATTCAATTACCGCATCACCGAATTCCAGGCCGCCATCCTCGAAGTGCAGCTTGAGCGCTTGGCGCGGCAGGCCGACACACGGCAGGCCAATATGGAATATCTCGAGAGCCGCATCACAGGCACGCCCGGGCTTGCCTTCCTCAAACGAGACCGCCGCATCACGCGTGTGGCGGCTTACCAATATGTCTTCAAGTATCTTCCCGAACACTTCGAGGGCATCCCGCGGGCTGCATTCCTGGGCGCGCTCGAGATGGAAGGGGTTCCCTGTGACGGCTTGTTCTATGAGCCGGTTTACAAGAGCGCCTTGTTCCCGGTGAAGGCAGCGGATTATCCGGCGCTGTCGTGGGGTAGAGAGAATCCTCTCGACCTGCGCAGCCTTTACAATTGCCCTGTCTCTGAACGCGCCGCCTATG
This sequence comes from uncultured Acidobacteriota bacterium, assembly GCA_963838915.1. Classification (GTDB taxonomy): domain Bacteria; phylum Acidobacteriota; class Terriglobia; order UBA7540; family UBA7540; genus CAVROP01. The sequence continues at coordinate 7,889 of CAWIUZ010000263.1, read as the reverse complement.
AAGAGTCCGTCTGGCTGCCCCATCATTTCTTCCTCGGCAGCCGCAAGGATGTGGACGACATCGCAGCGGGTATACTCAAGGTCTGCGAGCACATCGAGGAACTTAGAGGACTCAAACACGAGGCCATCGAGACGAAACAGATGAGCCGGGCAGAACGGCCAAGGGTGGAGAAGAGGCAATATTAATAGCCGCCTCGCTTTGCGGCCACGGCGTTCTCCACCCGCCCGCCGCGAATCCAATCCAGGATTGTCCTGTACTGCCAGCTTGACTCGTTTCCGGGCCAGCGCTGGCCGCCGTTGTGGGTGGCCAGATAATCGCCCACGTTGCCGGCGCTGTCTGTGGGGCGCGTGGGCTTGACCAGCATGAGACTATGCGCCGGGTCATTAATATCCACGACGCGCATCGCATACTTGTAATTTTCCTCGCTGTCTTGGGGCGAGAAGACGCCTTGTTCGTTGGGAGGTTGCAATTTGAAGATCACGTGGCTGGCATGGCAGAAGACGCAGGCCTTGCCATCCGCTCCCGGCTTGGCCAGGATAGGCTCGACCTTCGTGACGAAGTAGTTGAAATCGAGCACCGAGCCGGGCTGTACGTCCTTCAGCGCCTCGCTGAGCTTCTTCCCCTCCAGCACGCTTGCGGCGATGAGTTTCAAGCGAGGGTTGCTGTCTTTCGCTAACTGGCTCAGCGCGGCGCGGAACTCCGGCCGCTCCTCAATGCCATTCACCTTGCGCAAAATATCGAGCGAGCCCGCGCGCACATTCGGATCGCTCGAGTGCAAACAGGCCAAAACAGTATCGAGGACGATAGGGTTCTCCAAAAGGTCCGGCGCCTTCAGGTAGGCAAGGTTTTCGCCCAAGAAGTACTGCTGATCCTGCGAAACGGCGCCGCCCGCGATCCCCAGATGTCGGCGCATGAATTTCGGATCGCCGACTTCCTCAACCAGGATATTCTGCGCCGAGGGGTTCAAGTTGGCGAAAGCAGTCTTCACTAGGGGCGCGGTCTGAGCGTCGTAGAGGAAACGCTCCAAGGACACCCGCAGGGCAGCGCGCTGCACCTCGGGGTCGTGATCATCCAATCCCGCCAGAACCTGCCGGCGCAGCGCGGGCACTTTCATCAGGGTTTCGAAAGAAGAAGCCGCATTGAGAACCTGCGCATAGTTTGCGGGCCGCGGCGTCGCTTCAAGCAGGAAGCCCAGCGCGGCCATCACTTCCTCCTGGCGTCCCCACGGGGAATCGCCGGGCAGCGCCGCAAGCAGCGGCAGCACTACAGCCTGACTATCTGGATTGCCATGCTCGAGGATCTCGACGACCTTGCTGACCAGTTGAGGATTCGGCGCGCTGGGAGCGTCGAGATTGAGGATGCCGCGCTGACCGTCCTCGTAGACATATCGAACTGTCTTCCGGACATCTTCACTGGGATCTTGCGAGAGGTTGAGGGCGGCGAGTGTGAAGCGCTCATCGCCGGCTCCGCTCAAAGTGCTCCCTGCTTTCAGCACTTCGATCTTCATCGGGTCGTCGGCCCCCTGGAGGCAAGCGAGCAGTGCGTTTTCCAGTTCCGGCCCCGAACTCTTGAAGAAGTGGATAAGGTCGCTGTCGTTGCCGATGCGTGTCTGGAAGAACCCGTTGTGCACATCGTACTTAAAGTTCACGGTATCGCGATAGGGCGGGTATTCATAGCCGGGAACGTGCAAGTCCGGAACGCCCCGAACGTACTGCGTGAGAACCGCCGGCAGGCCGATCGCCACGGTGTTCTCTTTCACGGGCGGCAGAGCGTAATGCCGAATGTGAAAGTCCCACAAGGCATTCAGAATGCCTTCACGGCCCAAAGGAGTGCCTTCGCGCAAAACCTTCGCGAGCACTTGGGCCTGCTCGCGCACCACGGCCTCGTAACCTCCGCCAATGCGGCGCTTATCCACGTCCTGTGAGCTCGCCCGGACCCACGCGGTGAGGTAGCCGGTATTCTCGTCGAGCAGATCGTAAACGCTCTCTTCAAGCCCTCGCCGGACCATGGGATCGGTTTCAGTGTTGAGATGAGTGGCAAGCGCCTCGAGCGTGCTGCGGCGCACGCTTGACTCATCCACCTGCCAGTAGTACCAACGCCACAGGCCGGAAGCGGTTTCGAAGCGCACAAAAGGAACCGGGTCGTCGAGGTCGCGCTCCAAGGCCGCGAGCAATGCATCATCCCCGGTCAGATCTTTGAAGTGCTGGTTGAAAAGGCGCGCGGCGCCCCAGCGGGTGCGGGCGTCTGGCGAGGCGAATGCGGCGGCCAGCAGTTTGCGCCCTTCCGCGGCAGCGCTCACTCGCCGCGACAGAATCATGCGCAGTGCGTACGCGGCGCTCGATTGCACCATTTTGCTGTGATCACCTAAGGCCTTGATCAAGGCCGGCATCGACTCCGGATCGGCCATATGCCCGATGGCCCGCGCCGCAGCCTCACGGGCGAGCGGCTGGTCGTTCTCCGTCAGTACCTTTCGAATCTGCTTCAAGACGGGCTCCGGCTCGAGGTCCCAGTATTGGTCAAGCTGGGACAGCAGCACGGGCAAGTTATTGGTGGCGAGTTGGGTGGGCGGCGCGGGATAAGCGGCGTCCCAGTTCTTCGCCTTGGTCGTTCCCGGGTAGAGGGTTGAGAGCGCCATCACTGCGAACTGTGTGGCGCGGAATGGCGTGTTGAAGCCTTGATAGACCGGGTCGCCTTCCCAACTCCCCTCCTGTCGCTCGGCCGCCAGCATTGCCTTCACCGCGCGCTCCATGCGCTCGTCGGACTCCGGCCGGCGCCCCGCCAACGCCAGCGCATAGACGGCATTGTAGGAGATGAAATCCGCGGGCTTGGCTTTCTTGTCAAACGGATAAGGCCAGGCGCCTTCGGGTGTTTCGTAGCTATAAAGCTGTTCAATCAACTTGTCGATCTGCTCGGCGTACTTTGCCCGGTCAATCGTGGCCAACATGATGATCTTCCAATTCAGATCGATCATGTTCTTCGGCTCAGCGGCCGCTGCCAGGCGCTCCACCTTGTCGCGCTCGGCCTGCCACTCATCTTCGTGTGTCTGGTTGTAAACCAGATCGAAGGTCTGCCAGCTTTGCGTCCCGATCTCGAACGGGCTGACGTCAGGCTCGCAGCCGTCGGTCTCGTCGCCGGGCATGGTGGTTACGCCCTTGTAGTGAATCTTGAGGAACTCGGCGTAGGGCAGATCGAAATTTCTGCGCGGTGGGTCGTGGGTTACATTCTCTTCGAAGAGGTGCTCGATCAGAGGCAGGCGGCTTGCGACCGTGCGGGCGGAGTAGATAACGCGCACCCAGTTGGTGTTGGCCTCGCCGTACAACGGCCGGGCGTTGTTATAAATGCGATCGGTGAGAAATTCGAGCGCCGCCCGCTGCGTGGGCGGGTAGCCATTCCGAACCGCAGTCAGGTATCCACGAGTGGTGAATTGAGTGGGGTGGCAGGCGATGCAGAGCTGAGTTTCGGAATGCTGCATGGTGGTACGCAACGCAATAGCTCCGCGCCGCGGCGTGTTGGAAAGCCAGGTGTCTCCCATGTTGATGAGGAAGTCCATGCCTGCGCGTACCGCCTGATGAGGATCTGTGTAAGGCGGAACGGGGTAGTCATAGGTGTGAAGCTGGAATGCGGGGTGATTGGCGGCCACGCGCACGTAGTATTCCTGGCCGGGTTCGAGAATGCGCGTGCGAAACTTATAAAGTCCCGGATAGTTCTGTGTCGCTTCGATCTGGTAAACAAACTCGCCCTTGTCGTAGGGAACTACATCGGGCTGCCCGGCGGCATTCTTGCCCGCTTGGAAAACGTCTACGTCGAGCGGCACATCGCGGTCCGCAACGTTGAGCACGAAATAGACGAGCCGCGGTTCCTTCCCCCGAAAAGTGAACTTGAACCATTGGAAGCCCTTCAGCATTGCCTGGTAAGCGTCTTCAACTCTGGAGGGTGCGTAGGGTCTTTCGTCATTGCTGCCATAAATGGTCTGCCCGAACTCGAACCGTTGAGCGGCCTGCCAGTTCCCATTCGGCAAAGCGGCGATGAAGCCCGGCCGGAGGTCCCCGGTCTGGCTTGGCGAATGAGCCGCAGCCATGGGAATGCGGCTTAAGGCGGCGCCGATTTCAGGAATGTGCCCGCTCGAGGGAGCGGATAGACGCACCGAAATTGAGCCCGGCCCGCGAGGCCGCAGGGTAAGATAAAAATCCAGGTCGGCGCTGTGCAGCCACTTGGATTCAACGTTTCCTCGGCCGTCTCGCACCGTGGCCAGGACAGCGTCGTCGCCACGAAGCGCCGCGGGATCTTTCACCCACACTGTCAGCGCATACAGCGTATCAGGATGAGCGCGGCCGAGCTGAATCTCACACATGCCCGGGGGAGTCGTCTGATTGGCGCGGCCGGATTGGCCGGTCTCGATCAGCAGGCTGGTTATCAACAATGTGCCTGAAACGAGGATGAGTCCCCAACGCAGAATCCGCGTTTTTTCGCGAAGTGCCCCCATGGTTTGAACCTCCTGGAGCCCTGCACAGACTTTTATGTAAGCAGCCCGAACCAATTTTAGTATAAGTTTTCGTACGGGCGTTTCGCAACCGCAACTTTAGTCTACGCCCGCCGTTGTGAGACTTGATCGGTGGGCAGCCATCTTCCCAAGGGAGAGAAGGAATGAAAAAACCGACGTTTGTCATCCTGAGCGAAGCGAAGGATCTCCGCAGTTACCTGAGATTCAAGGATGTACGAACAACTGCAGAGATCCTTCGCTTCGCTCAGGATGACACAATCCGACTTCTTTCATACCTTCAGAGGGCTCTTGGGTTATCGACGCAGAGCCCATGCAGTTTTTTCGCGCTCCTGCTAATATGGAAATGTAAATTCAGGACGGCCTCTCCGGCTTCACGCCCAGTTGGCTGACGCCGGAGGCGGTGGGCTACACATTCCAGGACTCAGGAGACTTATGAAGACCAAACTTGGCCTTACTTGTTTGATGGTTGGCGTTGGCTTGTTTGTTTCTTCTCTCGCCTTCCACGCCGCGGTTCCGGCTGACAACGGGGAGACAGTTTTCAAGAGCAATTGCGTGATGTGCCACGGCGCTGACGGAAAGGGATTCGCGGCGCTCAAAACCCCAGACTTCACCTCTCCGAAGTGGCAAGCGTCGATGACGGACAATCAGATGAGGGTCGTCATCAAGAACGGCAAGAAGGGAACGGCTATGGCCGCCTTCGGAGATAAGCTGAGTGACGAACAGATTACCGTAGTCATTGCTTATATCCGGTCGCTGAAGAAGAAATAGGAGTCAGGAGTCAGGAGTAAGAACACAGCCTCTCCTCGTCTGCTGAGTGAATCTCGAGCACAAGAAAGCAGTGTCATTCCTCGCTCGCTGCCTCGAGAGTTTGTCATTCTGAGCGAAGCCAAGAATCTGCAGTAGTCCGCCTCGGATCGGAACTGCAGATCCTTCGCGTAGTTTGCCCTGAGCGAATAAACTGCAGATTCTTCGCTTCGCTCAGAATGACAAGCGAACGGGCTCAGGATGACAGCGACTTCTGCCTTCTGCTTTCTGCCTTCTGTTTTCTGCTTTCTTCCCTTCAGTGCCCTCCCGCCAACTCCCGCACGATGTCGCCCACGAAGGCCTTCGCATCGCCAAAAAGCATCAAGGTTCTGTCGAGGTAGTAGAGAGGGTTGTCGATGCCCGCAAAGCCTGGGCTCATGCTCCTCTTGATCACCATGACGGTTCGGGCCTTATCAACTTCGAGGATGGGCATGCCGTAGATGGGGCTGCCCTGGTCGGTCTTTGCGGCGGGATTGGTCACGTCGTTCGCGCCAATCACCAGGGCCACATCGGTCTGGGGGAATTCCGGATTGATCGCGTCCATGTCAATCAGCTTGTCGTAGGGAATGTCGGCCTCGGCGAGCAGAACGTTCATGTGGCCTGGCATGCGTCCTGCCACGGGATGGATTCCGAACTTCACATCCACGCCGCGTTTGATCAGTGTATCGTAAAGTTCGCGGACTTTATGCTGCGCCTGTGCGACAGCCATTCCATAGCCGGGGACGATTACGACGGTGTTGGCATTGCCGAGAATTGCAGCGGCCTCTTCCGCGCTGGCGCTGCGCACCGTCCGCTCTTCCTTCTGCCCGCCGGCCGAAACCTGCGCCTGCCCGAAGGCCCCGAACATCACGTTGGTGAATGACCGGTTCATCGCCTTGCACATGATCACCGAGAGGATGAAGCCCGAGGAGCCATCGAGAGCGCCGGCGACCACCAGCGCCTTGTTGTTAAGGACGAAGCCCAGGAGCGCAGCTGAAAGTCCGGCGTAAGCATTTAGCAGCGAGATGACCGTCGGCATATCCGCTCCGCCGATGGGCGTCACCAGCATCACGCCGAAGATCAGCGAAACGCCTACCATCACGGGGAACAGGCGCGCATGCTCGGGATGGAAGATCAACCAGAGCGCCAGGAGCACGGCCGCTCCCAGTACGGACAGGCTGACGAAATTCTGTCCTTTGTAAGTAATGGGACGCCCCGGAAGGATCTCCTGGAGTTTCCCCGCCGCAATCAAGCTGCCGGTGAAGGTGAGAGACCCGATGATCACCTCCAATGAGATCTCAACCATCTCAAACTTGTTCACGTGGGGCAGGCGCACGTAATACTCGGCGATACCAATCATGGCCGCAGCCAGCGCCCCACAAGCGTGGCTCAAGGCGGTTCGCTGGGGTACGGCGGTCATGTGGACCAAGCCGAGTGGGACGCCCACCACTGCCCCTACCACCAGAGCGACGATGATCCACTTATAGTCGATAATCTCGTAGTTGCAGAGTGTGGCGACCACCGCCAGAACGGCGCCAATTTCTCCCGCCAGGACGCCGCGCTTCGCACTCGCCGGCGAACTCAACCATTTGAGCGCGCGGATGAACAAGGCCACGGCGATAATGTAGGCAAGATCGATGAGTTGTTGTGCAGTGAGAGGATTCATGGCTTTTTGGTCCTGGTCGTTTTGAACATGCGCAACATGCGGTCGGTAATGAGAAAGCCGCCGACCATGTTGCTGAACGAGGCGGCGACGGCGACGGCTCCAAGCACCGTGGATAGAGTGCTCTTGTGCCGCCCGCAAATGATGATCGCGGCCACCACCACAATGGCGTCGAGCGCGTTGGTGAGCGACATCAGCGGCGTGTGAAGCAGCGGCGAGACGCGTCGTATCACCTCAAATCCGATGAACGCTGCCAGCACAAAAACCCAAAGGTTGTTGATGAGATCAAACGTCATGTTGTTCTCCTGCCCGAAGTGAACCTACACCCCTCTCCCTTGGGGAGAGGGTGTCCCGCTGCCGACGCTTTCACCGGCCGGAGCGGGACGGGTGAGGGGTCCTTTACTGAATCCAGCGTCGTGACTCAATAATTCGCGACATAACTTGAGACGATTCGACCACGAGTCAGCAGCCCCGTCAGGGGCGCCATAAAGTAGCCCAGGGCGTGAGCCCTGGGTTGGACGGCCCTCACCCCGCCTGCGGCACCCCTCTCCCGCCCGAGCGGGAGAGGGGACGGGGGTGAGGGAGGGCCTCCCGAACCCACGGCTTACGCCGTGGGCTACCCGCTTACGCCCGCTCCGCGGGCTGTTTATTCAATTCCCCCGCCGGTCCCAGTATCGGTTGTCTCAACCTTTCTTCCCGTCCAGCCCAAAGAATTCCCTCACTCGCGCGTTGACCACTTTCCCGCCCTGTGTAATGAGGGTTTCACGAGTGATTTCGTCTGCGGTATCGATCACGATCTTACGGTCTTTGGTCAGGTGAGTTAGAAACGCCGCGACGTTTCGCGAGTACATCTGGCTGGCATGATAAGGAACGGTGCTCGCCAGGTTGATATAGCCGATAATGGTAACGTCGTGCTCGACAACGATCTTGCCGGCCTGTTTC
>CAWIUZ010000262.1:0-23192 GCA_963838915.1 uncultured Acidobacteriota bacterium | reverse complement strand
ACACGTTCAGAGAGGCATCGCCGTAAATTTGGCGAGGCGCTCGCTCCCCTCATGCCTTTCCATCGCCCATCCTGCTCTACCACAGGGACAGATCGCCGTTGCTCGGGCCGCGCTGCCGGTTCTATCCCTCCTGCTCGGAATACATGATCGAGGCGATCCGAACGTTGCCGATGAAGCCGTCGCACACGATAACTTCCACCCGCCCGTTGTAAAGGTCCCGTCCTTCCACATTGCCGACAAAGTTGAAGGGAAGCTGCTTGAGCAGTCCGAAGGCCTCGCGCGTCAGGTCGTTCCCTTTGTGCTCTTCTTCGCCAATGGAGAGCAATCCGATGCGGGGTCTCTCCAGACCAAAGATCACGCGGTAGTAAACCTCTCCCATCACCGCGAATTGCTGCAAGTGCTGAGGCTTGCAATCCACGTTCGCGCCCACGTCGAGCAGCACGGCAGCGGTTCCATTCGAAGTAGGGAAGACAGCGGCCAGGGCCGGCCGGTCCACTCCGGCGAGCGTGCCTAGCACGATTTTCGCGGTCGTCATGACCGCACCGGTGTTGCCTGCGCTGATCAAGCCGTCCGCCTTATGCTCCCGCACCAGACGCGCCGCGACGCGGATGGAGGAGTCTCGCTTGCGACGAAACGCCTTGGCCGCGGCATCTTCCATGGTCACCGCTTCGCTGGCGTGGACCACTTCGATGGGCAAGCCGCGCGCGTCCCGGCGCGACAGTTCGTGCTTCAGGACGTCCTCTGGGCCTACCAGCAGGACCTCCGCGAACTTCTCACGCGCTGCCAGAACCGCTCCCTCGACCTCCGGCCCCGGCGCGGAGTCGGTACCCATGGCGTCAATAGCGATGCGTCGCATGAAAGTCAAAGGTTAGGCGGTTTCCTTCACCAGCATGACCTCTCGCCCGCGATAGTAACCGCAGTGCGGGCAGGCCTGGTGAGGCATTTTCTTCTCGTGGCAGTGGGGGCACTCCGCCAGCGCTGGCGCCTCGAGAAAGTCGTGCGCTCGCCGGCGGCTTGTTCGTGCCTTGGAATGTCGTCGTTTGGGGTTTGGCATAGTATCTCAACTCTCTTCAGTGAATGAGGGCTGTCCCGATCTCTTGTAGCGCTGACCTTCAGGTCAGCATGTCTTCTTGTAACGCTCTTGTAGCGCTGACCTTCAGGCCAGCATGCCGACCCTTCGCTTCGCTCAGGGCAGGCTCTACAGGTCGGCGCTACCTTAAACAGATGAGTATATCTCGCCTAGCTTTTCCTTAGAGAAGAAAAGGGAGAGATCTCCTCCGCCGTCGGCGGGCAACCGCATTTGCCAACGTTCAAATTGGATCCGCAGACGGGGCAAAGACCTCGGCAATCCGTCTTGCAGACCAGCTTCATGGGCACCGACAGGATCACTTGCTCTGTCACCACGTCTTCGAATTCGATTCCATCTCCGGAGAAGAACCCGACATCGAGCTCATCCTGAGGAAGCTCGACTTCCTCGGCGCGGGCAATGGTCGAAACCGGGCGGTAGAAAAGGTCGAAATCCCGCTCCACCGGAATGACCACCGGCCCCAGGCACCGGTCGCAACTAGCCTCCAGGCTCGTCCTGACGTGTCCGCGAACGTGGATTTCCGCGCCGCGCAAATCCGCCGTAGCATCCACCTTGAGGGGGGCCGTCTGGCGGAATTCAGCCCCGTGGTAGTCGAGGGCGCCCGGGGAGTAGGTCTTTGAGACCGAAACCGGATGAAGCTCCAACTCCTCCAGGGTAATGCGCACCACAGCCTCCATGGGGCGAATCCCTTAATTTATAGCCAGAGGTGCAAAGATGTCAAGGAAAGCTCAGGAGGTCAAGTACTTACATTAGAGATTGGAGACTTTCGCTGCCTGCTGAGGGGTAATGGCGGCACTTCACAGAGAAGTCCCGGGTACAACCCGCGTTTTGATTTCGCCACAGCAAGCTTTGAGCCAGTTCTCGAACATCCGCCGGGCATAGGAGTGCAGCGTCTCTTGCTCATGCAGGACGGCGCCGACTACCTTCCTTGCCGCGCCCGCGCCCAGCACTCGCTCCAGGGCTGCCGCGTAGTCCGGTACCTGGGCCCATTGCTCGGCCATGTCCGCCGAGACTTCAACGTGGAACTGTACGCCATAAGCCTTTTCCTTCCAGCGAAACGCCTGGTTTGGGTAGGCCGGCGAACTTGCGAGTAAAATCGCCCCCTCGGGCACGTCGAACGTTTCCCCATGCCACTGGAAAGTCAGGAGCTTAGGGGGAATCCCGGAGAAGACGGTATCTTGTTGCCCCTCTGCGGTCAAGTACACCGGCATGATTCCAATTTCGGGCCTGGCCCCGCTGTACACTCGGGCTCCCAGACTGGCGGCGAGAAGCTGAGCCCCAAGGCAAACGCCCCAGAAGGGTCTCCCGGCGAGCACGGCTTCCCTGACCCAGCGCTTTTCTGTGGTCAACCAGGGCAAAGTGTCATCATCGTTCACGCTCATGGGGCCGCCCATCGCAACAATGGCATCGACGCCCCGCCAATCGGGGAGTTGCTGGCCTGCATCGATCTCGACCCGGTGGATGGAGGCGCCTTTGTCGACCAGGATGTCTTCGTAAACGCCTGCGGGTTCGCATGCTATATGCTGTAGAATCAGGATCTTCACGGCCAGTCCTCCTTGCGATTAGACTAACATGATCCCGCCAAATTTCCCAGATGAAGTGGGAGAATTAGGAGGGTGTCATCCTGAGCGTAGCGAAGGATCTTTGCAGTTGTTCGTGAGTAGCTGGATCAAAGGAAACTGCGGGGATCCTTCGCTTCGCTCAAGATGACAGGCGCTTGGTTTTTCCGCGTCTTCTCATGCTTCGCTGGTCCGGGCCCTGTGCCCTTTGACTCACCAACGCCCGAGTCAGGTTGATAACCTGCTTAGAATCAAGCGCCAGGAACGGACGTTTTGGACCTAAAGTTGCTGAACACTAGTAGCCGTGTTGCAAAACACGGGACGAGTGGAGGCGATGATAGGCCATTCATGCACTGCGTGGCTCCGGTCTGCCTACCGCAACTAGTCGAAGGAGTCTGGTTTTATGGCTTACGTTATAACTGGCGATTGCACGAAAGACGAGAAGTGCGTAGACGTTTGTCCGGTGGACTGCATTCATCCGCGCAAGGATGAACCCAAGTTCGCTGAAGCGACCCAGCTTTTTATAAGCCCGGTCGAGTGCATTGACTGCGGCGCTTGCGTTCCGGTCTGTGAAGCTTCGGCGATTTATTCGCTGGATGAGCTTCCTGAAAGTCACAAGAACTTTGCCGAGTTGAACGCACAGTACTATCAGTAGGGTGTGGAGTAAAGGCGCTGATCAAAGGCCTTCTCGTTGAGTCAGCTCGCGTTTGTCCAGGCGTCACGAAGCGAGATCCATTGCGGGTTTTTTCCCCTCCACCGCAAGAGGTCTCGCTTTTGTGACGCCTTTCTTGTTGTAAGCCCCCAGCGAACCCCCTTGCATTGGCAGATTCATCACCGTTAACATACACAAACGATGAAAGCTCTAGTCCTGAAAGAGTACGGCCATTTTGTGTATGAAGACGTACCCGGCCCCCAGGTCGCCGAAGACGAAGTCCTGATTGAGGTGCGTGCCTGCGGCATCTGTGGCAGCGATGTCCACGGCATGGATGGCTCGACGGGGCGCCGCCGGCCACCCATTATCATGGGTCACGAAGCTTCTGGAGTCATCGCGGAGGTTGGGAAAAAAGTCTCCGGCTGGAACCAAGGCGAGCGCGTCACTTTCGACTCGACAGTCTATTGCGGCTCTTGTTGGTTTTGCCGGCGTGGGGAGATTAATTTGTGTGACAACCGCCGGGTGCTGGGCGTTTCCTGCGAAGACTACAGGCAGCACGGCGCATTCGCTGAATATGTTGCCGTGCCGGAGCGCATTCTGTACCGTCTTCCAGAGGCTCTCTCCTTTGAACGCGCCGCCATGGTCGAGGCGGTGTCAGTCGCGGTCCATGCTGTCGAGCGCACGCCGTTTTCTTTGGGAGACACGGCAGTGGTAGTGGGCACAGGCATGATCGGCCTCCTGGTGGTTCGGGCCTTGCGACTGGCGGGGTGCGGGACCATCATCGCGGTCGATTTGGATGCCGAGAGGCTAGAACTCGCGCGGAAATTCGGCGCCGATGTGGGCCTGAAAGCGGATGATTGCGACGTGTTGAAGGAAGTCACGCGCCGCACTGGAGGGCGTGGCGCCGATCTTGCCATGGAAGTTGTGGGAACCAGCCCCACCGTCAACACTGCGCTGGCCTCGGTGCGCAAGGGCGGCGCGGTCACTCTGGTCGGCAATTTGAAACCTTCGATAGAGCTTCCTCTTCAAGCCGTGGTCACCCGCCAACTCAGCCTTTACGGCAGTTGCGCTTCGAGCGGCGAATACCCGGCCTGCCTGGATTTCATGGGGTGCGGCGCGATCGAGGTGGAAGCGCTGATCAGCGCCACTCCGCCCTTGGCTGAGGGCGCGGCGTGGTTCAAACGTTTGTATGACCGCGAACCGGGACTTTTGAAGGTGGTGTTGATTCCGTAGGCACGCTGAAGAGTGCTTAGTGCCTAGTGGCTAGTGCCTAGAAGCGAGCATCGGAGTCGAGCCCTCTCCCCCTTGGGGGAGAGGGTGGACCACACGGGCGTTTTCTTCAGCCCGGGTGGGCCGGGTGAGGGGGTCCAACTAGACACTAGGCACTGAGCACTAGGCACTGAGCACTAGGCACTAGGCACTGGGCACTAAGCACTAGGCACTAAGCACTAGGCACTAGCCACTGCCTTCCAGGAGGCTTGATGCACGCACTCAGAACCGCCGTCGTGGGCTGCGGGAAAGTCGGACACTTGCACGCCAAGGCGCTCAGCCGATTGCCGGAGTCCGCTTTCGTGGCTGCCTGCAGCAGGAACCTTCAGCGCGCCAAGCAATTCGCCGCTCAATATAACGTCGAAGCCTATTGCGACGTGGAGGAGATGATCGCCAAATCGGGAGTCGAAGCGCTGACCATCTGCACTCCGCACCCGCAGCATGCCGGGCCAGCCGTCAAGGCCGCGAGCGCCGGCGTTCATGTCCTTATCGAAAAACCCTTAGCTTCTTCCCTCGCAGATTGCGACGCCATAATCACCGCCGGCAATAAGAGCGGAGTCAAAATCGGAACGGTGTGCCAACGGCGCTTCTACACTCCCTGCCGGCGAGTCAAGCAGGCCATCGAAGACGGAAAGCTGGGGCGGCCCATCCTGGGGTCGGTCACCATGTACGGATGGCGGGACGAGGCGTACTACAAGAGCGATCCGTGGCGGGGTTCCTGGGAAGCCGAAGGAGGAGGCGTCCTGGTCAACCAGGCGCCGCATCAGCTTGACCTGCTCCAGTGGTATATGGGGCCGGTCGATGAGCTCTTTGGCTACTGGGACAACCTCAATCATCCCTATATCGAAGTGGAGGACACGGCGATTGCGGTGCTGCGCTTCAAAAACGGCGCGCTGGGCAACATCGTGGTCAGCAATTCCCAGAATCCCGCATTGTACGGGCGAGTCTATGTGCACGGAAGCAACGGCGCTTCCGTGGGTGCGCAAACGGACGGGGGCGCGATGTTCATCGCCGGAATGTCAAATATCACCGAGCCTCCCATTAACGATTTGTGGACCGTGCCGGGAGAAGCTGAGCTGCTCAAAACATGGCAGAAGGAAGACGCTGAGTTTTTCCAAAGCATTAATGCCATGGAGTATTATCATCAGCTTCAAATTGCCGACTTCCTAAAGGCCATCATCGACTCGCGCGAACCGCTGATTACAGGCGAAGAGGGGAGAAAGACGGTGGAAATCTTCACCGCCCTCTACCGTTCCCAAACCGAACGGAAGCCGATTAAGTTCCCGTTGGCGGCGAAGGTGTGAAAAAACTCGGTACGTGTCATCCCGAGCGCAGACTTCATGATCCTCCGGCTCACTACTTGTCATGAAAATGATTCCCCTCACTGGTAAGGAGGGGTTAGGGGTGGTTGCCGTTCGCTGACCATACCGCCCACCACCCCTGCCCCTCCTCCCGCTGAGGAGGGGAGTCGTTTTCATGGCAGCGAAGGATCTCTGCAGTTGTTCGTGAATCGCTGAACCATAAGAAACTGCCGGGATCCTTCGCTTCGCTCAGAGTTTGTGATTTTTTTGGATTTTTGGCCATTTTCGAGCACTTAACTCTTTTGTTATCAATGGCACTTTTTCGCAATATCCAAAAAAATCACGCTCTCTCAGGATGACAGGCGTCGATTTTTCACAGGTTCGGCGTGGGGGAATGTTGGTTCAGCAGCCCTCTCCCGTGGGGAGAGGGTGCCGCGCTCCGGCGCTTTCATCAGCCGGAGCACGACGGGTGAGGGGTTTCTTGTTCGAGCTACGGCCGCCACCGTTTGCAGGCGCCTTTCACTCAGACCGCAAGAAAACACTCGGACCATAACTGATGCCTACCTCTATCCGGATGAAACGGATTGCGCTAGGAAGCAACCCCTCACCCGTCCGGCGGCGGCTGATGACAACGCCGTCGCCGGGCACCCTCTCCCCAAGGGAGCGGGCTATGTCCGGTGGGGGCCGCGAGCCTGCTAGTGAGAATTTCCTGCATGATTTCGGCCCTTCCAGTACAGTCTTCAGCCTCGCATCGTCCACATGGCTCGAGGCGATCGGCGCCCTGAGAAACCGGCGCGATTTCCAAGCGACCTACCGAAACTGGCGCAAGGCCTTGCGCATCGCCTACGGGACTTCGCTGGGCGACGAAGCGCTTTTCGTGCGTCACACCTACCTGGCGACGCTGGCGAAGATGATTGCCTACTTGCGCCTCAGCGGCGCGCAAACGGCGCCGGACGAGGCCCAAACACAAGCGATCCTGCAGGGATCGTTTTTCGAGGGGCAACAGATCGTGAGCTTCCTCGAGGAGGATTTTTCCTCGTGGGTGGCAAGCCCGCACGTATTGACCTGCACGCAGAAGATCGTGGCTGGTTTCGCGGCCCTGCTTTTTACCTACCGACTCAGCGAACTTTCCGAAGACGTCCTGAAAGAGCTTTACCAGGCGCTCGTCGATCCCAAGGACCGTCACGGTCTGGGCGAGTACTACACGCCCGATTGGCTCGCAGCACGCATGTGTGACGCGCTTTTGAGTCAGTCTGGCGACGAGGCCCTGCTCGATCCGGCCTGTGGCTCGGGCGCCTTTCTCTACCAAGCCATTCTGCACAAGAAGCGGAATCTCGCGGCCACTCGAGAATCCTTGGACAGAATTCTAAGCAGCGTGGTGGGAATGGACATTCATCCTCTGGCGGTCCTCGTCTCGAAGGTGAACGTTCTCCTGGCGCTTGGGGATTTGCTCGACCTGCGCTCCGGACCTGTATCCATTCCCGTTTACCTCGCCAATTCCATTCGCCCCGAGTCCTTAATTCAAGCCTTTCCCCCCTTGGGTGGGAAGGTGGCCCGCCCCGGCGCTGTCTCGAGCCGTGGCGGGACGGATGAGGGGGTCAGCGGGTCGCCCGCTCCAACCTGGGAGGGCACATCTAACCGCGCTCCTCTTCTCAACCGGTTCGACGTCGTGATTGGCAACCCTCCTTGGCTCTCATTTCGCTTCATAGAGAAAGGCGATTACCAGGATTATTTGAAGAAGCTCATCGTGAAGGAGTCGGGGTTGCTCGAGGGCTCTGCGCATCTCATCCCGCACCTCGAGTTAGCCACGCTCTTTTTCGCGCGGTGCGCCAGCCTTTTCCTCAAGCCCTCCGGGAGGATCGGTTTTGTTCTTCCGCGCAGCATTTTTGCCGCCGACCAGCACGATCGCTTTCGCCGCTCCCGCGGCATGGGCAATGCAACCCTCACCCGGATATGGGACCTCGAAGGTGTGTCGCCTTTGTTCAGCGTTCCGGCAGCGGTGGCCTTCGGCGACCTCAGCGGCCTCGCGAACCCAACACTCCCCGGCGAAATCCTGCGTGGGCGCCTGAAGCGAACAAACGCATCATTGGAAGAAGCCAACCGGGACCTCGAAACCGAAGCGGCAGAGTTCCATGTGGTGCAGCAGGGCCGGCGTAGCTTTCTGAGCAGTCGCTCATGTTCGTCAGCCGACGAACACCCAGAGACCTTGAAGTACCCGGGAGCGCGGGCATCCTGCCCGCCTTTCGCGCCGCAATTGAAGGCGCGCTGCGGGCAGAATGCCCGCGCTCCCAGCCGGCGCAGTTATTACCAGCCTCACTTTCGAGAAGGCGCCACGATTGTTCCGCGCAGCTTCTGGCTTGTGGAATTCAAATCAGCTCCTCCGCCCGGCGCCCTGAGGGAGTCTTCGCACATCGCTGTCGCCACCGATCCGCGCGCTCGGGTCGAGGCCAAGCCGCCCTACAAACGCGTTAACTTCGCGGGTGCCATCGAGGCCGAGTTCATTTACGCCACGCTCCTTTCCACCGACCTTCTGCCCTTCGGCCATCTCGATTTCCGCCGGGCGGTGCTTCCACTGGTCGAAGATGGCCCCGCGTATCGCCTTCTCCATGCGAACCAGGCCCGCAGCAAGGGCTACTTGAAGCTGGCGGAGTGGCTGGAGCGTGCGCAAACAATTTGGGCGGAGATACGCAAAGGAAAGGCCGAGAAAGCCGACGCACTGGCCTGGCTGAACTACCGAAACAAGCTTACAGAGCAGAAGCCGAAGTCGAAGTACGTTGTCCTTTACACGCGGTCGGCAACCAACCTGTGCGCCGCTGCCCTTGAGGTGGCCGAGACCTGCTTCCCAAGGTCTGCGGCTCTTTTGAGTGGTCCCGAAATCATCCCCCGGCATTTCGTAGCCGCCGACGCAACTTACTACTTCGAAACTGACGATCCCAAAGAGGCCGGCTATCTCGCAGCCTTGCTGAACTCGCCTTCCGTAAATGACTTGATAAAGCCGATGCAGGCCCGCGGCCTCTGGGGCCCCCGCGATATTCACAAGAAGGTCTGGGAACTTCCCATTCCGCAGTTCAATCGCAGGGATAAGGCGCATCTCCGCCTGGCGGAAAGCGCAGAATCGTGTGCAGGAAAAGTAAAAGGGATGGTTTCCGCACTGAAAGAATCATTTGAAGGCGTCCGCGGGCCGCGCGTCATCGGGCGCGCCAGGGCCGCCGTCCGCAAGGCACTAAAAGACGATTTCACCGAAATTGACGCCATTGTCAAAGAAATCCTAAACTAAAGGTTTTGCTGGCCGTGTGCGGGTCCCGAAGGGACCCAAGATCATTAGCCGTAGGTGAAACCTACGGTGGTGGGCAAGCCGCGTAATACATCAACCCCGCAGGGGTTGAATCTTAGCTTCCGGTGCATCTCGCGAGAAGGGATTCGACCCCTTCGGGGTCGGTGCGTTTTATTCGTGTATCGGCTCTTCCGTAGGTTTCACCTACGGCTAATGAAATTGTTCCCCTCCGGGGAACCACTCCTCAGTCGGTACAGCAGTGCTCTGAACCGGAGTCACTCCTATGAAATCATCCCGCAGGCATTTCATTCAATCCACCCTGGCCGCTCCATTGATGGCTCGCTTCGTCGTCGGCGCATCGGGCGCGGCACGGGTGGAGACCCTCTTGGCCTCGCCGGCCCAGACGGAGTTCGAGAACCCGCAGATCATCAAGTACGATTCGAGCTGTTTTACGCTCTATCGCAAAGACACGATCATTACGAGCGGGGCTTTCCACTACACGCGTTGTCCGAAGCCGCTGTGGCGCGACCGGCTGGCGAAATTCAAGGCGGCAGGCTTCAACACCATTGAGAGCTACGCCTTCTGGAACTATCACGAGCCGGAGAAGGGCAAATCGAACCTCGTGGACTTCGAGGACTTCATCAAGCTGGTCCACGAGATGGGCCTTTACATGATTGCGCGCCCCGGCCCCTATGTTTGCGCGGAATGGCACCGGGGCGGATTTCCCGACTGGGTGGCGGCGATGCGGTTTCCCCTGCGCAGCAATCACCCCGAGAGCATCAAAACTTCGCAGCATTGGTTCGACCAGGTTTTACCGGTGATCCAGCACCACCAGGTCAGCGTAAACGGCCCCATCATCATGGTGCAGGTGGAGAACGAATACGACTTCAGCCCCGACATGCCCGACGCCGCGAAGCGCGAATACGTACGGGCTCTCGCCAACATGGTCTGGAGCGCCGGCATCAACGTGCCGTTGATCACCTGTTGGACCCGCCAGGCGCGTGAAAACTCCGACCCCGACATGGCCAAGATCATGGATACGTGCAATTTCTATCCGGGTTGGAACATTGTGAAAGAGGTTGCGCCGGAACTTCAGAAGCTGCGCAAAGAAGAGCCTGATTCCCCGCTCGCCATCTCGGAACTGCAAGGCGGATGGTTCAGCGAGTTTGGCGGAAAGCTCTCCATTAACCAGAACGGGGTGGACGCGGAGCAACTCGACACGCTCACCAAGACGGTTCTCGAACAGGGAGTGACTTCCTTCAGCTACTACATGGGCTTTGGTGGAACGAATTTCGATTGGGCAGCCAAGAACCTCACGACCTCTTACGATTACGCCGCGCCCATTCGCGAGCCGGGCGGCTTGTGGGACAAGTATTATGCTGCACACGCGATTTGCGAGTTTCTGCGCCTGCATGGGGACGTGTTGACCCGCGCCAAGGCGCTCGAGGGTGGCGCCGATTCCACGAATCCAAACGTCTCCGTCACGAACCGGGTGAACGGCAAGAGCGGGGTAGTGTTTATTCGCGAGAACGCCAACGCCCAGCAGCACTACAAGGTGAGCTTCACCGACCCCAACAGTCCCACGAAACGCCGGATCAGCGCCCCGCGCGAGGGCGAGCTCGAGATCGGTCCCCGCGAAATGAAGATGCTTGCCGTGCAGGTGCCCATCGCGGGCAGCCAGTTGCGCTATTCGACCGCGGAAGTGCTGGCCCACGGCACTAACCTCGATCGCCATTTCCTTATTCTTTACGACGTGCCGGGGCGGGCCGCGGAAGTCTCACTCGCCACTCGCGACGAACCCCATATCGAGGGCGAGACGCTTTACCAGTACTGGGACCAGGAATATGAGTCCGTAGTGTTTGGGGTTCGATTCGAGAAGACCGAGAAGTTCCTGCTGGTGAATGAACACCTGCTGGTTATCCTGCTGCCTCGCGAGCGCGCCCTGCGAAGCTGGGTGGCGGATTTTCCTTCCAAGGTTTTCCCGTATCTGGATGAGTCGGACCCCAAGAGTTTCACGGCAGCCTTCATTTCGGACAGCTATATGTTTGCGGGCAGCGGTACACAAAAGAACCGCGTGTGGGCTGAAATGGATTTTCTGCCCGGCCAGCACGAGGTGATGCTGCTCGTCCCGAATAAACCTGCCAAGACCTGGGTTGACGGCGTGTTGACGGAGGTCACCTACGAGCGCGAGCACCGCACCGCTCGCCTGAATATTACGACGCCACCCTTGCCCTATCGGCCCATCGACTTAAGCAGCGGTCAGGCCTGGGTGGAAAAGTTTGACACAAGCTCCGGCCACTGGCAGAGCGGCCCGCCCGCGGCGCTCGAAGATTCCGGCCTCGACCCCTACGGTTACGTGAAGTACAAGGCCCAATTCGACTACGCGAACCAGGCGAAGATGTTCATCTCGACTTTCGCCAAGGATGCGCTGAAGGTCTTCATCAACGGAAAGCTTGTTGACGAGGCCTTGAAGCCGGCAAAGTCCATCAGCTTCGATCTGGCAAAATACGCCACCCCAGGCGCAAACACGCTCGAGATTGCCTACGAGGCTTTCGGGGCGGAGAACGGCGATGTGGCGCTTGGTGATTTGAAGGGCATCGAATCCGTGCGCTTAGGGAGCGACGCCCAAAGCGGCGCGGCCATCAGCGCCTGGCAAATCCAGCGCATTCTCGCGCCCATGCGGGGACGGGAGGTGGACACGGCTTTTGCCGGCGCCTGGAGTCCGGCGAGTTACCAGGGTTCAGGCGCAGCGGACGCGCTCGTTCCGGCCTTCACGTGGTACCAGACGAAATTCTCCCTGCCGGCGATCGATCCAGCCTGGATGGTTCCCTGGAAACTGACCTTCGACGCCGACCGCGACGCCCTGATCTATCTGAACGGCAAGTTCGTGGGGCGCTACGCGACCGTGGGGCCGCAGAAGGAGTTTTACCTGCCCGGACCGTACTTCGCTCCCGCCGGCGAAAACACTCTCACCTTTGTTCTGGCCTATACTGATAAGCCTACACACTTGCGCGCGCTACGCGTTGGCCCCTACGAGGAGTTCTCCGCCCGCCGCTCTCGATTGGAATTTCAGTGGTAGGGGTGTTCCTGGTGGAATGAGCCACTGTAGGGGGCGACCGGGCGCAACGAGCGGTCACCCCCAAGGAGAGGAAAATTGTCTGCGTTCAACCATGATATCGGACCGTTCACGGAAAAAGATGATGGCTGTTTTTGCCGGCAACGCAACTTTATATCTCGCCCCGCTCGATTCAATTAATTGACGGACCGTGCGGAAAATGCAACAATTGCAGT
The DNA here is from genome assembly GCA_963838915.1 of uncultured Acidobacteriota bacterium. GTDB lineage: Bacteria > Acidobacteriota > Terriglobia > UBA7540 > UBA7540 > CAVROP01. The sequence goes on along the minus strand of CAWIUZ010000262.1, from coordinate 10,759 downwards.
TTGGGGTGTTGTGGGATCGGACTCCGCGTGGTTTCCCCCCTAGAAGAAACCCCATCCCGTTCCATTTGAGGGATTGTTCTTATGAACGCCAACGATCTACGTCCCGGTATGGTTATCAGACACAACGGCGAACTTTTCACCGTTCACAAAGCTGAGCACCGTACGCCGGGGAACCTGCGCGCTTTCGTTCAGGCGCGCATCCGTAATCTGCGCACCGGCGCGCTCTTCGATCACCGCTTCCGCTCTGAGGACAACGTCGAGAAAGCCAACCTCGACGAAGTCGATATGCAATACCTCTATTCCGACGGCGATACCTATTTCTTCATGAACACGCAGACCTACGAGCAGATCGGCCTGCACAAGACCGTGATCGAGGATCGGGCGTCATACCTGGTCGCGGACGTGGTGATCAAAGTGATGTTGTTCGAAGGAAGGGCGGTCGATATCGAACTTCCGGCAACCGTGGACCTGAAAGTGATCGAGACCGAGCCCGGAATGAAGGGCGCTTCCGCCACTAACGTGACCAAAGCGGCTAAGCTCGAAACCGGCCTCACCGTGCAGGTTCCGCCGTTTATCGGCGAAGGCGAAGTCATCCGCGTGGACACCGCCGAGGGCAAATACCTGGAACGCGCCACCGGGTAAGGTTGGAAATGGATTCCCGCTTTCGCGGGAATGACGTGCCCCTTATTCTATCGCCACCCGGCGCAGCAGTTGGAAGTCCGTCAGCATCCTGCCCGTTCCTTCCACCACTGAAGCTAAGGGATCTTCGGCAATGGAAACTGGCAAACCGGTTTCCTCGCGTATCCTCTTATCAAGATTCTTCAGCAACGCCCCGCCCCCCGTCAGCACAATGCCGCGATCGGAAATATCTGCGGAGAGCTCCGGCGGCGTGCGCTCGAGGGCCACCCGGATGGCGTTAAGGATGGTCGCCACGGATTCGGAAAGCGAGTCACGAATTTCCGTGTCGTCGATGGTGATCGTCTTCGGAACTCCCTCCAGCAAATGGCGTCCTTTGATTTCCATGGTGAGGGGATTTTCGAGTGGATACGCGGAGCCGATCTCGATCTTAATCCGCTCCGCCGTCCGTTCGCCGATCAGCAGGTTGTACTTGCGCTTGAGGTAGGAGGAAATCGACTCATCCATCTCATTTCCCGCCACGCGTACGGAGCGGCCGTAAACGATACCCGCGAGCGATACCACGGCGATGTCGGTGGTGCCGCCGCCGATATCCACAATCATGCTGCCGGAGGGTTCGGTAATGGGCAGGCCGGCGCCAATCGCCGCCATCATCGCCTGCTCAACCAGGAACACTTCGCTGGCGCGGGCGCGCATGGCGGAGTCCTGCACGGCGCGCTTTTCAACCTGAGTGATCTCCGCGGGCACGCCGATGACGATCCGGGGGTGCACAAAGGTCTTGCGGTTGTGCGCCTTCTGGATGAAATAGTTCAGCATCTTCTCAGTGCTTTTGAAGTCCGCAATCACGCCATCTTTGAGAGGCCTGATAGCAACGATGTTTCCAGGCGTGCGCCCCAGCATCTCCTTGGCTTCCCGACCCACCGCCTCGACGGCTCCACTGACGTTGTTAATGGCCACGATAGAGGGTTCGTTCACCACAATGCCTCGGCCCCGGACGAAGACCAGGGTGTTGGCGGTGCCAAGGTCGATGGCAAGGTCAGAGGAGAAAACACTGAACAAAGAACGCAAATTCATGGCGTCATAAACTCCTGCCTTGAGTGGGTGGGGAAAGCCCGGAAGGCGTCATTCTATCACGACAGTTGGACCTGGGAGAGTACAAACGGAAGATGCTCTCGACATCAGGCACGAAGTTGACGAAGACCCGGACGGCCAAAACAGGCTGATGCGTAAGGTTGTCCAGCTTTAGCTTATTCCTGGGTAGCCGGCCGACGCTTCAGTGTCGTGGCCTCCGAGGAAGAAGTGGGCGCGGGCTGACTCGCATTTCCGGCAGCCGACCCACCAGGGGAAGTGGCGCTGGCTGCCATCTCGGATGACTTGAACTTCGGCTCGCTGACGTAACCGCGGACGGCGTCCTTCCCGATGCTGTTGATGACCAGTTGCAAGGGTTGCGAATAACCCTCGGGATAGAACAGAACCGGCTCGTAGAGGTTCACGTGCTTTTTGCTCACTTCCGAATCGTTCACAATCATCGCCAGGTCGCAATACTTGTGCTTGTCGTTGGATTTGCGCAACGAGATACTCATCGGCCCTTCCTTCGAGAATTCTTTCGCCTTCTGAAGGTTGAATTCGTAGTAGATTCGCTCGCCTTTCCTCTCGAGAGCCACAAGCTCCGCGTGATTCTTGGCGATTGACCCGTTAAGATCACCGCGGGTTGATGTGAGATTGCTCTCCAGGTCCGTGCGGGCCTTTTGGACAGAATCCTGTGTCTCCTGGATCATCCGCTGTTGGTTGGCGATTTGTTGTTGCTGCGCGGTCAATTGTGATTGCATTTGCTTGCGCCACGGATCCTGACCCCGGTGTGCGCGAGCAACCGCGACGTGCTTCCGGGGATGACTCTGGACTTTTCTGGGCGGAGAGGCCGGAGCTTCCTCTTCGGCAGAATTCACTGCCGGTTGAGCCTCCGCCGCTGGCGCCGCAGGAGCGGGTGCGGGCACAGATTGCGCCGCAAGCAGTTTCTGCGAAAGGCTCTGTATCTGGGCATGCTGCAGGTTAAGTTCCGCGGTTAATTCGTCGCGACTGGCGGTAAGTTGCTTGAGGGAACGGTGTTCCACGAGCGCGTAAACGAGCACCATACACAAGCCAACCACCATAGGACCGGTGACAATCTTGTGGCCACGGTCGGCCGGCGAATGATCAACGGACTCTTCTTCTTTGATCGGTTTTTCTTCCATGTTTTCCCCTCCAATGGGAAATTCGCAGCTCACGGGTAGGATTTGAAGAGAGCAAATACTTTGCCAAACGAAGGCTTTATAACTACCGTGGGCTCAAGGGTTAGGAGTAAGGTGCGGCTAGCGGCCGGAAGTTGTTGAAGCCAAAACTACATAGGTGGGGAAAAACTGCTCGGCTGTCAGGCGCTGGTATGGTCCTAGATTTGGCTGGTTTCCTAATATGGATGTCATTCCGAGCGGAGCGAGGAATCTCGCTCTGGCCTTGCAATTGGGGCATGATCGAGCGAACCAGAACGAGATTCCTCGCTCCGCTCGGAATGACATCCCCCTACGGGATCCATCAAATTAGAACACTGCCCCAACGGTTACTGATTTGACTGGGCGGATTCCTCGAGGAGTTTGACCAGGGCGTGAAGGGTCTGGTTGACGGGAGTTGGCACGCCCACTTCCGCCCCGCGCCGGACCAGATAGCCGTTCAAGGAATCAATCTCGGTAGGCTTTCCGCGAGCCAGATCCTGAGCGGTCGAGGAGGTAGCGTTGGCCATGCTTTCAGAGATCTTCAGCACTGTTTCAACCATGTCAACATCCGGCAGTTGCACGCCCGCGGCACGCGCCACTTCGAGGGCCTCTTCGGTGACCTTGATCATCAACTCGCGCGTCCAGCGATTTCCTCCGACGCGGTGGTACTGGGCGCGGCCGAGAGCTGAAATCGCGTTGTAGGCGCAATTGATGATCATCTTCAACCAGAGTTCTCCCTGCACGTTGCTCGAGACGCGGCACGGAACACCCGCACGCTCGAAGAGCGAAGCGATGCGCTCGAGTTGGCGGCGGCGGCGAGCGTCATTGTGGGTGCGTCCCGGGAGATCCCCCACAATGAGATCGCCTCGCCCGGAATGCTTCACCCGTCCCGGCGCGGTCATGGCGGCAGCGACGTAAACCACGGCCGCAAAGGCGTCGATCTTGGTCGCGGAGCGGATTCGCTCGACGTTGTCGACTCCGTTTTGAAGACTAATAAGGGCGGCGTTTGGGGCGAGGTGCGGCACGACGGATTTCGCGGCCTCTTCCGTGTTCACCGTCTTTACACAGAAAAGCACAACCTCCGCGTCGTTTGCGGCGCTGATCTCGGTGGACGCCGAAACCGGAATGTACTGTTGAAAATGCAGGGCGTCGATGAATAAACCGTGGCGAGCGATCGCTCCCACGTGCAGAGGACGGCCAATCAAGGTCACCAGCGCGCCGGCGCGCGCCAGCATTCCACCAAAATAGCAACCCACGGACCCCGCACCCAGCACGGCAATGCGCGGCCAGTTTCCCTCCACCGTTCTTCACCCCCAAGCGGGCAGTAGGCAGATGGGCAGGTGGGCAGGTAGGCGATAGGCCGGCGTCTCGAGTAGCATTCGATAAAATGCCTGTTCGTCGCTAGGTCGCCGGGCCGCAGCGGCCAGGTGCCTACCGCACTGCCCACCTGCTCGCCTAGCGGCAGCCTGCGGCGGCGCGATGAAATCAGGCGGATCATCACCGCCAGCTGACTTCAGGCGTAGCGTTTCATCCGCCGCTGGACAAGACGGCTTTCAGGGCGATTACTTGGCTTCCTTATACCCTTCCAAGGAATGGTTATGTTCCTTGTAATACTTGCCCATGTCTGTTAACTCTTTGGGATTTCCCTTGACGTGGCAGTCCACGCACTTCTTTCCCTCTTTCTTGGCATACTCCGGCTTGGCGTGGCCAAGAGGTACGATGACGGCGCAGAATGCAGCGATAACAAGAATCCCTAGAACCTTCTTCATTAAACACCCCCTGTTTAGAGTTTTCGAAACCCGATCCGTCCAAAGGACAATTATTACCACCAAGGCAAGAAGACACAAAGAGAAATATCGTCTCTGCACTTGCTTGGAGTCCTGCTGTCTTGGTGGTGACGCTTCACGTCTACTGTCCGCCCTGTAGTTCTTGCAGGATTTTGGGTTTGGCTTCGTCCATGGCCAGCAGGTTGTGGCAACTGTTGCAATCCTGCGTGATGGCCTGGCCGTCCTTTGACTTGTGGTCTCCGTCGTGGCACCGGAAGCAGCCCGGAAAATCCATGTGACCCAGGTTGTTGGCATACGTTCCCCAGGTGATGTTCATGTCCGGGAAGACGTTGCTGTCGTAGATATACACCAGGGCCTTGGCGGCTTCCTCAACCTCGGAGCGCTTACTGTTGTAAAGGGCAAAATAGTTTTTGCGGTAGTAGGCCCGGAGGTTATCCGGAATCTGTGTCTCAGCGGCAAGGCGGTTCGCGTAATTCTGCTTGAGCAGCTCAATCGAGACCTTGTGTACAAAGGGCAGCGCCGGGCTGATGCGCCCTGCCGCCATTTCGGTGTTCACGGCCTCTTCCGGCAGATGGAAGGTGTGGCTGGGCCGGTTGTGACAGTCCATGCAGTCCATCAGGCGCTTTTCGCCATGAGCAAGCAACTCAGGCTTGGGCGGGGTACCGGCGGATACAAACTGCGTGTAGGTTCCATCCGCATTTCGGTGTTCGACCCAGGGAATAACCTGCCGCTTCTCATCGGACGCAAGGTAACTGATGAGCCCCAAATGCCATCCGTGAATACCGGTGTATTTCAATCCCGGACTGAGTCCTCCAATATGCATCAGGAGCACGCTGGTGGTGGGGGAGTTCTTCTCATCGTCCCCGAATTTGTGTTTGACGAGGAGCTTGTCGTCAGAAAACTTCGCCGGCCAATGGCACTGGTTGCAGGTGTCGGCCGCCGGACGCAGATTGTGGACTGGTACGGGGATGGGCCGAGGATAGAGGTTGAACGTCACCGCAAGGACTTGGTAGGTGCCCGAGATTTTCGAGCGCACGAACCACGGCGCTCCAGGGCCGATGTGGCATTCGACGCAAGCCACGTGCGAGTGCGGCGAGTTCAGGTAAGCGGTGTATTCGGGCTGCATCACGGTGTGGCAGGTGGCTCCGCAAAAGCTCACCGAATCCATATAGACGACTCCGCGGTAGCTGGCGAGCACGAAAAGAGGCACGTTGATGGCGCTCATCAGGACCACGAAGCTGGCGGTGCGGCGAAACTCCTCGCGCGAGAAAGAAACTAAAGGGTATTCATGGGGAAGCGTACCCAGGCGGCGGCGCCGGCGGAACTCCCGGTATATGCCGATGGGAATCAGTACGAGTCCCAGGACAAAAACCCCGGGCAAAAGCAGGAATACAATGATGCCCAAGTAGGGATTGAAGGAATAACCCAGGACCTGTGAAAGAAACGTGAAGATTAAAGTGATAGCGGACGTGGTCGCCAGCACCACTCCAATACGGCTGATCCAATTCTGGCTAAGGTAAACGACTGGACGGATTAGCCGCCGGAGATTCCCCGTCCAGCCCCGCTCGGGTTCACCTGGAGCCTTGCCATTGCTATCCCTTCCTGCGGTCTCCGTCAAGCGACAGACCTCCTCGCCGGTGCGATTCGTTTGGGGCAGAGCACCAGGAACCGCTCCGTGTTTCAATTGAATTCGCCGGAAAGAAAAACATCGAGTTTACTGACGACCTCTGGCGCGAATCTCGACTGCGCCGTCATTATATTACGTCGCTTGCTACGGCGCGCAACGAAAAAGAGTGGTGTAGGCAGGAGAGGCAATCAGAATCTGTCATCCTGAGGATGACAGGCGGCTGATGTTTTCACCGTCTGCTCCCGCCTTCCGGCTGGGCGCTCTCCGCGTGAAGATTGGTGTATACTCACTCAGGCCGAGAGCCTCCCAAGCGGAGTTCAAGGCTCATACCTCGAAAGGATTGCGAAAACCATGAATCGCACTCTACTGTTTTGCTTACTGGTTCTCCTGTCGGCATCGACCGTTCTCGCGCAGGCGCCGCAGCGAACTCAACCCCCGCCCCTGGTTTCGCCGCAGGTAGGGTCTGACAACCGCGTTACGTTCCGCTTCCGCGCTCCGAATGCCAAGGAGGTCCTGCTTGCCCGCGAGGGGGCGCAGCCGGCGGCCATGCTGAAGGACGAAGAAGGGGTTTGGAGCATCACCACGGACCCACTGGAGCCGGACTTCTACGGGTACTCGTTTGTGGCCGACGGTGTGCACTTGATCGACCCGTCGAACCACCTGATGAAGCCGAACCTCCTCGGCCCCCAGAGCGTCGTTCACGTTCCGGGACCGCCTTCGTTGCCCTGGGAGGTCAATGACGTGCCACACGGAGTGATCGACCACCATTTCTATCATTCGGCGATCGTCGGCGACAATCGCGACTATTACGTCTATACCCCGCCCGGCTACGCTCCCAACGGGCAGGAATCCTACCCGACGCTCTACCTTCTGCACGGATTCAGCGATGACGCGAGCGCCTGGACCGCCGTCGGATATGCTAACGTGATCCTCGACAACTTGATTGCCCAGGGGAAAGTCAAGCCGATGATTGTCGTGATGCCTCTCGGCTACGGCGCGCCGGAGATCGTCTCGGCAGGCGTGGCGTCGTTTCGCGACCCCAGCCTCCGCCAACGCAACTACCAGAGGTTTCGTGAGGCCCTGATTAACGAAGTCCTGCCGCAGGTGGAAGCGTCTTATCGAGTGATGAAGGATCGCAATTCTCGAGCCATCGCGGGCCTCTCGATGGGAGGCGCTGAATCGCTTCTGACCGGATTGAATACACTCAACGACTTCGCGTGGATTGGGGCGTTCAGCTCGGGCGGGCTCCCTGACGATTTCCAGACGGACTTTCCGGGACTCGATTCCACTGTCAACGCGCAACTCCGATTGCTTTGGATTGCTTGCGGAACGGACGATCATCTTATCGAAATAAACCGCAAGTTCCGTGACTGGCTCAAGTCGAAAGGAATTCAGCACACAGACATTGAGACGCCGGGCGTACACAGCTGGATGGTGTGGCGGCGCAATCTGGCCACCTTCGCACCGCTCTTGTTTCGATGATACCATCGCCGGTAGCGCTGTTACCCTTTTCTGAAAGTCATGCTAGTGGTTGGTTTAATGAGCGCAATTTCAAGTGGCCCGAGGAGGGGCGGGGCTTTAGAGTCTGTCTGAGAACTCGTTTTTGCTGTCATTCCGAGGAGCCGCAGGCGACGAGGAATCTCGCACTGGCTTGAAAAGATTCTGAGCGAGATTCCTCGCTTCGCTCGGAATGACAGCCTGAATGAGGTTCTCACACAGACTCTGAAGCCCCGGCCTTGCGCTTCCGCCGAATAAGTTCGCTTACCAATTCAGCTGAGCATCAGGATGTCACCCGCCGTTCGACGTTAACAAGAGGACCCGCCATGTCTGATCGCATCCAAACTCTCCTCCTGGCCTTAATCATCAGTTCCGTTTCATTCCTCCCCGGCTGCGGAGGTGGCGGAGGCACGTCTGCTCCCCCTCCCACACTAATCGGGGAGAGTCTCTCCGCGAGTTCGTTGACCATCTTCCAGAACGGCACATCGGGGACTGTCAACGTGACCATTACACGCCCGTCCGGCGATACAAACAACGTCACGTTGACTGTGACACCCTCGCTTACTTCGATGAATGTGAGCAGCCAGTCGCCGGGCACCGGAAATAGCGGCTCAGTCAGCTTTTCGACTGGCGGCCCAGTTCCTCTCCCCGGTCAGGGCGTTGCCGCCACCCCTTCCACGCCTTCGGGTACGTACAACCTCACCGTTACGGCAAGCGACGGGACCACCACCGCCACCGCAACACTGGCGCTGACGGTCGGCGTCGCAGCCGTCGTGGCAGACGCCGTCGATTCCACTCTGGGCGTCATAGGCCGGCTTGAGGAAGCCATGTCCACATCCTTCCAACTGGCATCGTGGGCCGATCAGTTCTTCGTCCAATTTCCCTCCGCCACGACCCCGCTGGGAACTCTCCTGCCCCACCATATCCGCATGCAGGTGCTCGAGCGAGACATACCGGAAACCGACGCGGGAGTTTGGGACTTCTCCTATCCCGACGGCATAATCAACCCCATCATGAGCGTTACCGACCATAGCCCGGAATACCAGATCGCCAAGGCGCCCGCCTACATGTACGATTCGTCGGGCAATCTTCTCGACCCAACCTTCAAGGCGTTCGGCGCCTATACGGCGGACCTGGTGAGATACTACAACACCGCGACTGGGATTACCGACGCGACCTCTTGCAGCAAGACCCCGTGCGTTTCGACGCCTCCGAGCGGCGTGGGGCGCGTGGACTATTGGGGCATCTACAACGAACCAAACATTAACGACGAATTCAACGACAGCAGCGCGCCCAACTCGCCGGGCCCTCAGAACTACGTGAACATGTACAACGTGGTAGTGCCCCAGATGCAAGCGGTGGATAGCACTATCAAGTTCGTCGCCGTCGAGTTGGCGGATTTCGGAAGCGAGGCCCAAAACTACATTCCCACGTTTGTCCAGAACGTGACCGCGCCGGTGGATGTCCTCGCCACGCACTTCTATGCCACGTGCAATCAGAAAGACACCGACCAGACACTCTTCGACGCCGTCACTCAGTTCGTCCCGCACATTCAATATCTCTACTCCCAACTGCAGACCAAACCGGCCCTTTCGGGCGTGCCGGTGTGGATGACGGAAAACAATGTTAACGCCGACTACGACAAGGGGGGCGGCATCAGCGCCTGCAACGGCGGGACGTTCGTTTCGGACCAGCGAGGCTCGAGCGCCTTCTTCGCCGCCTGGCGGCCGACGGTCTTCTCCATGTTCGGCAAGGCGGGGCTCGAGGCGTTGTATCACTGGGATTTCGCCGCCGACGCGCAATACGGTGAGCTCAGCGCTTCGAACATGGGGCTTCAACTGGGCTATTGGGTGGACTACTGGCTCGGCCAATACTTCCCCTCGAACCCGGACGCCACCCCAACCGGTGCCGAGATTCTGCAATTGGGCGTCACCGAAAACTCCAGCGTGGAAATTCTGGCGGTGAAAAATGGCGATGGCAGCGTGGTGCTGATGGTGGCCGATCACGCGGTCCAATCGAGTACGGACAATAATGGGCCGGGCGATCCCCGCGTGGTGGCAATTGACCTCTCAGGCCTCGGCACATTCTCCTCTGCTTCGCTGCTCACGATTGATAAGAACACCGACGTTACGAACGGACCTGCCGCGGCGCCGGTTACCCCCACAGCACACATGACGATTCAATTGGGAGGTTACGGCGTGGCGTTCTTGAAACTCACGCCGTGATGAGGCCTGAAGGGGCGCATGCGAAAAAGGTTGCTTTGAAAAGGCGTCGGGGTAGGGCTTGCCCTACCCCGAATCGCACCGGCCAGGGCACGGCAAGCCGTCCCCCTACGATCGTGTTTTCATGGTTTCTGAGTGTCCTTCGGCTGAAGGGCACCCAGAAACCGTGCGAAACGCGTCGCGCGTGATGGAGTGCGGCAGCGAAGCTGCCGCCGTGGAGTTCGACCAAACCGCCGTAGCTGGCGCTACCGCACTCCGATGGGGTGTGACCGGCAGCGCTATTTCTTGAAGTCTGCGGCCGCGCGTTGGTACGCCGCCTCGAGGTTCTTCATTGCCGCATCAAGATTCGGCTTCATGTCGCGCCAGGCTTGCTGGCTGGAAGTCTTGAGCTTATCGAGTTGGCGTTGGACGGTCACTCGCTGCCGGTCCAATTCGGCAATCTGCCGGTCAAATTGCTTCCGGGCCTCAGTACCCTGCTTGCTGGCTTTGGCGTTTAAGACATCGATTTGACGCTTAAGCTCCCGCAGCCTCGCCTCGGCTTTTTCCTGATAGCTATCTTTCTGTTGACTGGCAGTCGCACGGTCTCCGTTCTTCTGCTGGGTGGACGCAGTTTCCTGGCCGCGGCAGGGAATCCACATCAACAAAACCACGGCCAGAAGAAATGACAGCCTTTTCATAGCCCATGCCTCCTTCCATCCCGATCGAAAACGTGCAATATCCATTCCAGAACCAGTATAAATCAAA
>CAWIUZ010000261.1:0-7264 GCA_963838915.1 uncultured Acidobacteriota bacterium | reverse complement strand
GTGGCCGCTACCCTTGAAGGATTTCTCTTCCCCGCAACCTACGAACTCTCCCGCCATCCCGCCGCGTCCGACTTAACGCGCATGATGGTGCGGAAATTCCGTGACGCCATCAAACAGGTCGAGCCGGAAGGCCCCGCTAACGGAGTCCCCGCGCGCTTCCATTCGCTGCTTTCCATAGTTACGCTGGCGTCTCTCGTCGAGCGCGAAACGCCCAAGCCCGAGGAACGCCCCATCGTGGCCAGTGTCTATGACAATCGCCTGAAAAAAGGCATGCTGCTCCAGTGTGACCCGACGGTCATCTATGCGCTGGAACAAAACGACAGTTCGCAAAGGCAAAGGGCGTGACAAAGGTATTAACCGCGTTGGGATTGTCGTGATTGGTAGCATTGATGGAGCTGACGCGGATGGCCCATTCCTGGCCGCGGAAGTGGAACCGCTTCTCGAGCCCTACGTCCAAATCAACATAGCCGGGATAGCGAAACTGCCCCGGCGCACCCACCAACTGAAGCTGTTCGTTCACGGCATCGAAAGGGTAACCCGTTCGGTATTCCGCGCGGCAACTCAGGAACAACTTCCAGAGCGGCAGGGGAGACTTGCCCCAGGCGATCAGGCGATTGGGGGTATCCCAGAGCAGCCGGCCCGGTGCCTGCGGAACAAAATAGGGAGTCAAAAGAGAGTAGTCCAAGGCCTCGTTACTGCGCGTGCTCGAGCGGGTGTAATCCGCGTAAATTTCGGCCTTGTTTCTAAAGACGTGGCGCAGCCAGATCTCGGCGGAAGTATAACGGTCGCTGCGCTCGTCGCCGAACAGAAACAGTCCTCCCAGCGGAGCAGGCTGAATGTCTTGGTAAGTGAACCCATCGGATTCCGCACGCCGCAGGAGCGCAAGGCCGGTAAAAGTATTAGAACCCAGCTTTTGCTCTAACTCGACGCTGGTGGTGTTGAAGCCCGTCTGGCGAAGGTCGCCGGGCGGCAGCACAAAACGCGTCGTCGCCGGCCCCAGGACGGGCGTGGTACCGGTCGAGTCGTAAAGGGTGTCAGCCCGCTCTTGATCCAGCCCAGCACTCCATAATGCCATATTGATGGGGCGATAGTAGATTCCCCACCCCACGGAGATTTTGGTCCGGTTGTCCGAGAAGGGAAGGAAACTGGCAGCCAACCGCGGACCGAAAATCGTCTTGCCTATGATCTTGTCCCAATCCGCCCTGCCGCCAATCGAAACGACCAGCGGTCGAAGCACCTTCCATGAATCCTCGAGGAAATAGCCGAACTGCGTGTTGTCGAGGTGAAAATAGGGCGCGCCGCTGAAAGTTGTCTTCAGCAGCAGAGTGTTGTCTGCGCGGAACGTCTCAATGGGATCGCGAACCGCGCCCTGAGAGAAGGCCAGCCCATCGGCATTGAAGCCCGCCTTCAGCTCGTGGGTGCCGTGCCAGCGCAGAGAGGAAAGATTCAGGTTTGCGACCACCTGCACCCGGTGGTTACGTTGGAGCAGCCGCTGGAAATAATTGCCTGAGGCAGTATTGGGCTGCACGACGTAAGGCTCAGAGCCGAGCGGTTCGTTGTTCAGCGTGGCATTGTCCGTGGCCGCGCCGAGTTCGAACATGTTCCTGCCGAAGAAGAATTGGTCCTTGACGGAGATAAACTCGCGATGCGCATGGTCATCCGTGGTCGTCGAAAGGGGAGTAAACAAACTGAGGCCAAGATGGGAAAACACGCTTTGGTTGTAAAGGAAGCTGCCCTGAAGAATGTTGGTGGGCGTCAGGTTCATCTGCACTCGGGCGAGGTTGTCGCCCGACCATTGCTCTTGGGTATCGCCGTTGCGCGGCAGCCCCTGAACCAGTGAGAAAGTGTGCTGAAGGCTGATGCCGTCGGAGAACCAGGCGCGACCCTGGCGCAGGGGCCCCGAGAAGTTGAAGCGCGGGTACCAGTTCCCAAGGTGGATGCCTTGCTGTAGATTGACTGCAGGGAAGAAATCCGTGGTGCCGAATCTCCAGCGGTCGTCCCCCACGTAGGTGCCGAACTCCATCACGGCGCCGGCGGCGTGCGCGTACTGAGCTCCATAGCGGCCGTCGTCCACTTTAACTTCACGCACGCTGTCGATATCCAGTCGGCTGGTCAACTGGCCCGACACTGGATCGCCAATTTCGAAACCGTCCAGCATATACTCAGCGTCCCCCGAGCGCCCGCCGGACACGTGAAGTGCGCCGGAGTTATCCTCGGTGACGCCCGCGATCATGGGCAAATATGCCGTCAGGTCGTGCGTGCTGTAGGTTGGAAGGTCCAGGATGTCCTGGGCATCGAAAATCTCCTGGTGCTCGGACTCCAAGGGGTCGATCTGCTTGGCGGAGGAAAGAACTTCGACGCTGGAGTGCACCTCGAACTCGTGACTGAGAGTGAAGGTGACTTCGTTCGTCTCCTCCTGTAAAGGCACCGCCTGGTCGGTCAAGCGAAAATAGTCAGGCTTGCTCAGGCTGACGAGGTACTCGCCCGGCCCCGGCACCAACACTTCGAAATGGCCCGTGTCGTCTGAATAAGCGTATTGGATAGTTCCCGCCTTGGATTTAACCGTGATCTGGACGGCGTTTACCGGAACGCCATTCTCGTCCACAACCGTGCCGCGCAATTGTACAGCCGCGGTCGCGCCGGGCCCCGCGAACACTGACACCAGGATGGCCAAACACGCCATCGACGGCCAATCACCGAGAGTGAGAAGCTTGCGCGCTTTTGCGGCCAATGGACCTCGCTGTCGTGCTCATTAAGCATTCTATTCGACACCCGGCCCGGAGTGTAGGGGGAATAAACGCGCCCGGGCGCGGCTCCGCAGTTGTGAAAGTTCCGGCGTAGGGGCGCTTCGCGAAGCGCCCCTATCCAACGCTCAAGGTATCGCCGCCTGGCAGTTGTGTAAACTCACCCAAAAAGAGAATAATATTCCCCATGGGGAAATGCTGCCGAATGGCGCTGTTCTTGGTGCTCGCCTCCGCGCCGCTCTACGGGCAGGGCAATTACGAAATTCAAGTTTACGGCGCGGACACGGTTCCTCCCGGCCGTACGATGGTGGAACTGCACAGCAATTTCACGTTCGAGGGTTTCAAAACGCCCATGGGCGGCGTTCTTCCTGACGAACATCAACTGCACGAAACGGTCGAGATCACCCAAGGCTGGAATGAGTGGTTTGAGACGGGATTCTACATCTTCACCAGCGCGGGGCCTGGGCAGGGATACAAATGGGTCGGCGATCACATTCGTCCGCGGATTCGCGTTCCTGACAAATGGAATTGGCCTGTAGGCGTGAGTCTTTCCACTGAGTTCGGCTACCAGCGCCCCATCTTCTCGGGCGATACCTGGACATGGGAGATTCGCCCTATCATCGATAAACAGTGGCACTCCTGGTACCTTTCGTTTAATCCGGCTCTCGAACGCTCGTTTCATGGGCCCAGCGTTCATGAAGGCGTCGGCTTCTCACCGGGCTTCAAGGCCGCCTACTCCATCACTCGCAAGCTTAGTGCGGGGCTTGAATACTATGGGTCGCTAGGGTCTATTACGGGCTTTGACCCCTTTTATTTGCAGCAGCACCAGATCGTGCCGACCATCGATTATGATTTCGGGCCGAACTGGGAGTTCAACCTGGGTGTGTGCGAGGGGGTGACGCGCAGCACTGATCATCTGTTGGTCAAGATGATTATCGGACGGCGATTCCGATTTATCACACCGCGCCTGCCTCACTTTCTGAAGTCCGGCCAGGGAGAAATGGACTGATCTCGCTAATGAGGGGACGCGCCAGATTCGCAACCTTGCTTTTGTTGTGCGTGCTGCCGGGCTTGCTGGCCTTTCGCAAGGAACAGCCCGCGGCGTCGGGGCCGCCGGTTCCCTTGGGCCTTCCGCCTGTTCCGTGGCCGGAAGATAATCCCTACTCACCGGCCCGCGCCGAGCTTGGAAAGATATTGTTTTTCGACGGCCGGCTCTCCTCAAACGGCATCGTTTCGTGCGCATTCTGCCACGAGCCGCAGCACGCTTTTTCGGCAAGCACCCCATTTTCAAAAGGCGTGAATGGGAAGCAGGGAACGCGTCACGCTCAAACGCTGATTAACCGTGCGTGGGGCAGGTCAGAGTTTTGGGATGGCCGTTCCCCCACACTTGAGGCGCAGGTCATCGTGCCGGTGACGAATCCCGATGAGATGGGTATGACGGCTGAGCGCGTGGTGCAGACGCTTCAAGGGATTAAAGGCTATGCTTCGCTCTTCGCGGCCGCCTTCGGAGACAGCACCATCAACTTCGATCGGGTAGCGAAGGCCATCGCTACCTTCGAGCGCACCATAGTTTCCGGAAACTCCGCCTACGATCGCTACCTCGCCGGGGACAAGTCTGCGCTCAGCAAGCAGCAGACGGACGGTCTCGATTTCTTCAATCGCAAAGGTGAATGCGCCGAATGCCACGCAGGTCCGGACATGACGACGGAGAAGTTCGCAAACCTGGGAATCGGAATGGACCGGCTGAACCCTGACCCCGGGCGCGAAGCCGTCACCAGAAAGCGTGGAGATTTCGGGAAATTCAAAATACCCACGTTGCGCGATCTCGCCAGGCGCGCTCCCTACATGCACGATGGGCGCTTCAAGACACTCGGGGAGGTGCTGGACCTCTACGCCAAGGGAGGAGTGCCCAACCCTCACCTTGATACCCGGCTCACACCTTTCTATCTGGATGAGGAAACGAAGCAGGATTTGCTGGCGTTTCTGGATTCGTTGAATGGAGAAGGGTGGGAGAAAATCGCGCCGCCGACCACCCTCCCGCAATAGACAAGGGCCTGTAACATTCGACTGAGTTGCGAGCGCCGAGCCGCATGTAGAGCAATTCAGTCGGCGGGGGCAACGCCCGACGAGTGTTAGCCTGGCACCTCGATTGACGGCAATGTAGGCCTGAATGACCGTTCGTACAGGCCCGGAGGGCCGACAGAGAGTAGCCCACGGCGCAAGCCGTGGGATCAGGGAGCGGCCCTAGGTTGTCCCAGCCCCGGAGGGGCGGCAGAGGCACCCGACCATGTCTGTCGCCCCATCCGGGGCTGCGAATATTAACGGCGTACGGCGCCCCACGGCTCACGCCGTGGGCTACTCGCTGCCGCCGCTCCGCGGCTCGCGAAGTCCTGCCACCCTAGGTTACCGCCCACGGGCAACACCTCGGGAAAGACTCTTCCTCTGCGGGTCCAGAAAAGACTCGATGATCCGGTACCTTCCTTGGTAAGATCTAGGCAAACAGGAGTTTGAAGCCGATGCAAAAGCGAAAGCTCCAGATATTCTTATCTTCTACGTACGAGGATCTTATCGACGAGCGCTTAGCTGCTATGGAGGCGGTTCTTGCCGCGGGCCACATTCCTGCTGCGATGGAACAGTTCTCCGCTGGCGATGAGACCGCTCTAGAAAGGATCAAGGTCTGGATCGAGGAGTCGGACGCCTTTATTTTGATTCTTGGGGGCAGGTATGGCTCAATCGAGCCGCAGTCAGGCAAGAGCTATGTGCAGCTCGAGTACGAATACGCCCAGGAGAAGAAAAAGCCCTTTTTTGCGTTAGTGGTGAGTGAGAAACACCATGAGCAGCGCGTTAAAGAACGCGGTCTCGCCATCGACGAAAGGGAGCACCAAGACAAATACAAGGAATTTAAGACAGTCGTTAAAGAAAGGCTGTGCGGCTTATGGAACGACAGGAAGGACATCAAGGCGGCTATCCTTCAGAAGCTTCCGGAATGGGCGCAGCGGTCGGAGCTGGTCGGTTGGGTCCGGGGAGAGGCGGAAGCCAATCCTGAGGTCATGAACGAACTCGCCAGGCTTTCTCGCGAGAATAACGAACTGCGCGCCAAGGCCAGCAGCGCGTCTGAGACTTTCACCGGCTTAAGCTTTGACGAGTTTGTGCGGCTACTGAGTATGACCCCGGTGACTCAGAAGGAGGCGGCAGCCGTGGTCGAATATTTCCACGCCGCTTCCGGCGCTAAACCCGAGAGCATCACTAATCTCCTGTTGCTTTTCGATGCTATATACAACGCAGTTGCCGGCGGTCAGCGTATCTTGAGCCGAGGAGAGCCGGCGGCGATAGGCGGATTGCTGGGCACCGGACTGCTGGAGCGGAACGCCCTTAGTTATAGTCCGGGTGGGGCCATTGATTACACCGCGACTGCGATAGGTCAACGTCTGCGTGTTCGTCTTCTCGCACAGCATCTCCCACCTGCCGAGGCGCGGAACCTACTCGCCCATGATCGCTGAATCACTCGAGATTTGCGTGCAGCTTGAACATCTGCTCGGAAGTCTGGCCGAGTTTCTCCATTAACATCATCACCATCACGTCCAGGGCAAGCAGGAGGCTCTGCTCGAAGAGGGTTCCCATCGGTTGTATCGAGGTCTCGGGATTATCCTGGCCGCTCTTGGGCGTGGGCGCGGGAATCAGCACCCGGCATTGCGCGAGCCGGGCAAGCGATGAGTTGGGAAAGATCGTGATGACGCCGACTTTCGCTCCGTGCTCAATCGCGCTCTGCGCCATGGCCAGGATTCCTCGCGTCTCGCCCGAACCTGAGGCAACGAGCAGAACGTCCCCCTGCCCGATGCCGTGCGTCGTCACCTCACCGACCACTTGCACGGTGCGCCCAAGATGCGACAAGCGCATCGCGAAACTGCGAATCATCAGCCCTGAGCGCCCGGCGCCGGCGACGAAGACGCTCTTGGCTTCCGCGAGAAACTGGACCATTTCGTCTACGGCGGCGGGATCGACTCGCGCGAGAGTCCGTCCGAGTTCCTTGAGGACTGCATTCTCAGTTTCACCGAAATCCATGAGCTACCTCCGCGCCCACCCCGCGCAGATTTCGTGGATTACGCGGGCCGCTTCGCGCGGGTTCTCGGCGTTGGCGATCGCACTGCCCACCACCAGGATGTCCGCGCCTGCCTCGCAGGCTGCGGCCGCGCTCCGCACATCAATGCCCCCCGCCACGGCGACCAGGGCTTTTGACAATTTGGAACGGAGCAGCCGCACATTCTCAAACGCGTGCTCGCCGGATTGGTGCGCGTCCGTAGCGGTGTGGACACACAGGATATCGCAGCCGAGTTTCTCCAGTTCCTGGGCGCGCAATGCGGGGGAGGGAACTGACATCAGATCAGCCATGATCCGCCCTCCGAACTTCGTAGCTGCGCGCGCTGCACCCAGTATTGTCTCGTCATGCGCGACGCCCATAACGGTCACGATGCTCGCTCCCGCCTCAAATCCCAGCCGCGCTTCGCCTTCACACATCCGCG
>CAWIUZ010000260.1:0-14823 GCA_963838915.1 uncultured Acidobacteriota bacterium | reverse complement strand
ATAACCATTTGCTGCTGATCCAGACATCGGTGTAGACAGCGTCCGCGCCGGCTACGGCTTCCAGGGCGTCGTGAGTAAGCGTGATGTCCCCACCTTCGCGTTTGGCGTCGGCCACGACGGAGCGGTCCGGCTCGTAGCCCGCTGGGGTGGCGATGCGCATGCGCACGCCCAGCCTGGCGGCGCCGTAAATGAGCGAATGAGCCACGTTGTTGCCGTCGCCCACCCAGGCGAGTGTTTTGCCCTCCAAGGGCCCCTTATGCTCGAGCAGTGTGAAGTAATCGGCTAGCGCCTGGCAAGGATGCTCGAAGTTCGAGAGAGCGTTGATGACCGGAATCGAAGCGTTGGCGGCAAACTCCATCACGGTCTGATGAGCGAAGGCGCGGATCGCCACCGCGTTCACCCAGCGCGACAGATTCTGCGCCACGTCCTTCACCGATTCGCGCTTTCCCAAGCCGACTTCCTGCGGGCCGAGGTAAACGGCCTTCCCGCCCAGTTGCTCCATGCCGACCTCGAAGGTCACGCGCGTCCGCAGGCTGGGCTTCTCGAACAGCATCGCCAGGGCCTTGCCCTCGAGAGCGTTCTTGAAGCGGCTCGGTTGCGCCTTCACGCATTGGCCCAGCTTGAGCAGGTATTCAACCTCCGCAGGAGCCAGGTCGTGCAAGGAGACTACGTGCCGATGGGCAAGTGCGGTGGGCCGAGACGGCAGCGGAGTCTCCTCATCTGCCCGTGTTACAACCCTGAGTCTGCGCATGATCAAATCCTTTCTTTCGTCTTGAAACAGGCTGTCATTCCGACTTGGAACACGCTGTCATTCCGAGCGAAGCGAGGAATCTCGCTCTGCTGCGAGCGCATCGACGACCAAAGGTCAGAGCGAGATTCCTCGCTTCGCTCGGAATGACAGATCGACATAATCGTTCGCGACTGCCGGTTCGGCCCCTTCACGCGATCTTCGCCTTCCTGGGCCACGCCGCGTGCGCCGTGAAATCAGCAATAATCTCGGCGAAGCCTGGCTTGGTGCGCTCGACGACCTCGTATCCGATTCGGAGGCTCGGCTTGTTCAAGTGCAGCAGCCGCGCAAGGTCGATCGGCGTGGCTACCAGAACCAGATCGCAGGGAGTGCGGTTGATGGTCTCCTCCAGTTCGTGGCGCTGCGTATCGCTATAGCCCATCGCCGGCAGCAGGCATTGGAGATGCGGGAAGCGCTCGAGCGTAGTGCGGATGGAGCCGACCGCGTAAGGCTTGGGGTCGGCTTGCTCAGCGGCGCCGTACTTTTGCGCCGCCACCACGCCCGCGCCGAAAGTCATCT
Source organism: uncultured Acidobacteriota bacterium (assembly GCA_963838915.1). Classification (GTDB taxonomy): domain Bacteria; phylum Acidobacteriota; class Terriglobia; order UBA7540; family UBA7540; genus CAVROP01. The sequence goes on along the minus strand of CAWIUZ010000260.1, from coordinate 13,517 downwards.
CCCCATGGGTCAGCGTCGGCCCGTCCTCGACCACCAGCACGCGTCGCCCCTTGATCCGTTCCGGTTCGGCCACCGTCACCCGGCATTCGGTTTCGATCACCTGGGCGCCGGGATTGATCTTGCGAATGTTCGACCGCACAGCTTCCACAGCTTCCAGGCTCGCCGTATCGACTTTGTTGATCACCAGCACTTCCGCGCGCCGGAAATTCACTTCCCCGGGGTAATAGCTCAGCTCGTGCCCGGCGCGGTGAGGATCGACCACCACGATCTCGAGATCGGAGCAGTAAAAGGGCGTGTCGTTGTTGCCGCCATCCCAGAGGATCACGTCGGCTTCCCGTTCCGCCTGGCGGAGAATCGCTTCGTAATCCACACCCGCATACACCACCGCATGCTGCCGGAGGTGCGGCTCGTATTCCTCCATCTCCTCGATGGTACAGCCGTATCGTTCCATGTCCTCGAGGGTGGCAAAGCGCTCGAGGCGCTCCGCGGCCAGATCACCGTAGGGCATGGGATGGCGAATAACGACCGGCTTCAGGCCCTGGGCGCGCAATTCCTCGACCACGCGCCGCGAGACCGGACTTTTGCCGCAACCTGTGCGCACCGCGCAGACGGAGACCACCGGCACCTGCGCGGCCAACTGCGTGCGCTCCACACCCAGCAGCCAGTAATCAGCCCCTGCAGCCACCGCCCGCGAAGCCAGATGCATCACCGTCTGGTGCGAAACGTCGCTGTAAGAAAAAACCACCGCGTCCACACCGTGCTTGTGAATCGTGTTCTCGAGCTCAGCTTCAGGGACGATCGGAATTCCGCCCGGGTAGAGCTGTCCGGCCAATCCCGAAGGATAAGCCCGGTTTTCGATGTTTGGAATCTGCGTGGCCGTGAACGCCACCACTCGGTAGGCGGGATCGTCGCGAAACACCACGTTGAAATTGTGGAAATCCCTGCCTGCCGCACCAAGAATAATCACTTTTTTCATGGCTTGTGCCTCAAGTTGCAGTGACGAGTGACAAGTGACAAGTGACGAGACTACCTCCGTGGAATACAACCGCTTCCACCATGAGAGTGGCGTCGAGCAAGAGGCGGGCCAAGTTTGCAACATTCGCCGGATTTATCTCGTAACTTATTAATTTTAAACGGGTTAAAGGCATGGTAGGGTTAGGGCCAGAAGAATTCACGCCGAGATTTGGGGGTTATTACACTGCTTCTTTATGTCGCTAACTCATTGGATGCAGAGGGGGTTCCCGGGCACGCGCCAGTCGACGAGCAGGAAAACGCAAAACCAGATTCGGTGTAGCCGACTGTTTGTCGCTTTACGTATCCGCCCTTCGGCTCGAAAGTCTTAGCTTCGTTTTGCGTAAAATGCGCCGTTCTTGCTCCTTTCAGCGTTCAATTTGTGCATATTTGGGCGTAAAACACGCACAATTTGCACCAGTAAAAAAGATGATGTCCTTTGTTTTCAAGTACTTCTTAGCTTCGTTCCCGCTATTTTTCATTTTTTCTATTTCCCAGCCTTGCCCTCTCGGCGGGACCATCCCGCCAACCCTCGCGCCTGATCGTCTTCCGGCGCCCGGCTACGACAATGTGTCCACAAAATGACCACAGTTATAGGCTAGCATGCACCCCGGGGTTTGTCAAGTAAAGAATACGTAAAAAGTGAAGAGGCTCTCCCGGATCTCATCGCGCGGCTTGGCCAGGGGTAGCGCGGAGGTAGCCGCGGTTTGGCTCCCTCCGCGGCTCTCCGGAGGGACGCGGGTTCTTATCCGCGAGGCGCTACTGAGAGGAAGAGCCGCGGAGGAACGCAGAAAACGCGTACCTCCGCGCTACCTCGTTCGAGCGTTCACGCGGCGCCTTATCAAGGGACGCGAACGACGCCATCAGGGGAAGGAGGGGGTTGGCCTCCACAGATTCCGGCGGAAATGACGTAGTGGGTCACGGGATCGAATGCCACGATAAAGCGGGAACCGTTTGCAAGCGGGATGATGGCCGAGTACCACGAATAGCCCAAGGCAGAAAGGCTATGGGATTTGGGGTTTTCACCGCAACCGAATTGACCGTGATGAGGAGGCTCATCGAGAGCAAGCGTGATGTGAGAATCGCCCAGCAAGCGCCGCGCGCTTTTCGAGAGCGGGTAAGCCTTGGCCAAATCTTCCACCGTGAGTTGCAGTGGATGCGCCGCATCCAGCTTCCCAACGCCGGATTGGAATTTCTGGATTGCTTCGGTGGTTTCAAGGAGCGCTATCGATTCTTGGTCCGGGGCCCGGACTACAAAGGAGAAGAGGGCCATCAAGGAAAAGCTGCACAGGAGTGGCACCACGGCCAAAGGCAGCAGATTTCGGACCAATGAAAGAGCGCTGTCCTGGAGCTGTGCCCGAAAAAGTCGGTAACTTTGGATTACCGCCAAGAACAAAGTTAAGACCGAGACGGCCCACACCATGGGCACGAGGTACCCCCGATTGAAGGCATATTCCCAAAAGGCGGATCTGGAAATAGGTAGAGTTTCGAGCATCGAAGAAACCGCCTTGGCGAATTTCAAATTCGCAAAGGGATCGAACCTCGAAAAAAAGAGGCCCGTAAGCACCGATCCTGCCCACTTACCGAACTCTACGGCGAAATAAAGGGTGATCATCACCGGAAGAGTCCAGAGCACAGCGGACACTGTCCCTTTCACCACGCACGCGCACCAGAATGCGGCAAAAGTCAGAAGGACCACTCCCGCGAGCAAAACCATTTTGACATGCACATCTGCCTCTGGTCCCATTAATCTGCCGGCGATCAAAAGCGGCACCAGCCCCGCGCCTACAAATCCCGCGAAGAGCGCCATGCACAGCTTGATGAACCACTGGCGGCGAGCCGACACCGGCAAGGTCAGTTGCCACGCGTAGGTCCCCGATGTTTTTTCTTCCCCCAATGACAGGCTTCCGGCGAGAATAGCGATCATCAACGTACTGATCACCCCTACACCAACCACCACGATGGCGAAGCTCCCGGTTAATCCTCGCGGATGCAGCGACCCCACCATGGTCAGGCATGTCCAGCCCACAGCAGCCAGCAAGCTGATCAGCCAGACCGGCCGCAGCAATCGGAATTCCTTGCGGATCAAGTTGAGAACCGCTCCCGTGGAGCGGCAGCGAAGCCAGCCAACCAATGCGCCCGGCAACAGTTCTGGGCCGGCCGTCAGCAGATCATCACCCGCCACGTCTCCGATTGCCTGAAACCTCGCCAGCTTTCGCCAGCCCAGCCAGAGCATTAAACCGGCATAGCCCAAAAAGACGACGCTCATGGTTGCTACAATCGTCGAGGCGCTCTGTTTGCTGTATCCCGTCCCCCAAAATAAGACCTGATCCCCGAGAACAAAGATGAATGTGTAGACGCCGAAACTTAGAACCACACCGCCGACGATTGATCTGGTGAAGAGAGTCCAAAAGGGAGCCGAAGCCACAAAGACGATGGCACCAGCAGCGAAATACACCAAAATCTCCCGGCCCCTATGAACCCCGCTCGCCCGCCAGGAAAAGAAGAAAACCAGCGCAGCGGTCAAGACCGCAATGGCCGTAATGCTCAACTTCTCGCGCCAGATTTCCATTCGGCTGAGGGGTTGAGAAAGCAGGAGGGAAAAAGTCCGGTTTTGGAATTCGTTTCCGAAGGGAAGAGTGGCCAACAGCGGTATACCCAGAACAAATCCCAAATAGCTAATCTCACCCAGTGGGTATGGTGGATGAAGCAGCGGCAACGCAACCGCGCACACCACAGCGCACCAGGGCCAGAAGAGCGGATGGGCTTCCTTATACATCCTCTGGGCGTTCATGTTCGTCTCCTTTTCTCGTAGGGGCAGGCCTGGTGCCCATAAGCGTTAACCTAATGGCTCAGTTCGCGGTTTGTAGCACTCGCTGGCTGCTTCCTGAGGCCCGGAGGGCCGCCAGAGAGTAGCCCACGGCGTAAGCCGTGGGATCGAGGAGCGGCCTCGGGTTGTCTCAGCCCCGGAGGGGCGACAGACCCTCGGGCGTCGACTCTGTCGCCCCTCCGGGGCTGCCGGTGTGAACGCCGTAAGGGTCCCACGGCTTACGCCGTGGACTACTTTCTGGCGCCGCTCTGCGGCTCTCGAGTGCCTGCCCAACCCGTCGACATGGCGGACCAGGGCACCCACGAGGGGTGCCCCTACGCCTTCAAGGTCGCGACAAAAATCTCTTCCAGTGTCAGCGACTCCGTCGTCAGCGCCTCGGGATTATGTTCTCGCAAGCGCTCCATCAATTCGGGTCCCGAGCCATTAGCAATCAATTCCAGTTCGCGACCGTCGCGGCGCACGTGCAATGCTGTTCGCAGGTCGATTTCCGGCGGCGATTGTGAGAAGCGGGCGCGAATCTTCTGATAACGCTCGCGGGCCTGGTCGGCGTTGAGCGTCAGCACGCTGCGGCCGTGATCGATGAGTGTGAACTCGTCAATCAATCCCTCGAATTCGCTGATGAGGTGGGTGGAAACCAGGATCGTGCGCTTGCCCGGAACGCCTTGCTGATAGGCACCGATCACCGCCTCGATGAACTCGCGGCGAACGATGGGGTCCAGGCCCGAGGTTGGCTCGTCCAGCACCAGCAGGTCCGTCTCCGAGCAGACTGCGGCGACGAGCGCCACCTGCGTCCGCTGGCCCTTCGACAGATTTCCGGTGCGCTGCTCCGGATCGAGCTGGAAACGCTCAAGCAACTCCTGCTCCGTCTGCCGGTTCCAATGGGCGCGAAATGAAGCAAGGTAGTCCAGCGTCTCGCGCACGCTCATCCACGAATAGAATGCCACCTGGTCCGGCACGTAAGAGAGAAGGCGTTTCACCCCCACTTCGTGTTTTGCCGGATCGAGGCCAAAGACGCGCACCGTGCCGCTCTGCGGACGGAGCAAATGGAGCAGACACTTGATGGTGGTCGTCTTGCCCGCGCCATTGCGGCCGAAGAACCCGTAACAGCGCCCGGGCTCGACCGTCAGGTTCAAGTTACGGACCGCTTCCGCGCGCCCGTAAGCGTAAGTGAGGTTTTCGATCTGAATCGGGAGAGTTGGAGATTCCATGGCTGCTCAAGCCTCCTTATGGTCTTCCTGGGCGCGCCGTTTGTCGTCGAGCACATCCAGCCGCTCGTGGATTAATTCGAGGAATTCATCATGGGGCACCTGCAAATGGTGCGCTTGCACAACCACCTGGTCGATGTGCTCGATCAGCAACTCGCGCCGGACCTTCTTCCGCAACGCCGATTGATTCTCTTTCAGGAAACAACCCCGCCCCGGCAGGGTTTCGATTACGCCCTGACTCTCGAGCTCCGCATAGGCTTTGGCAACCGTGTTGCGATTGACGCGCAGTTCCTCAGCCAGAGGACGGATCGATGGGAGCGCCTCGCCGGGCCGCAGGGCGCCTGAAGCGGCGGCGGTGCTGATCTGACCCACGATCTGGAGATAGATCGGCATGCCTGACTTGAAATTGATTTGAAGTATCATCTGCGGCTCCTGTCATATGACACTATGACAGTTGAAGGGCGATGTCAAGAAGAATTTTCGGGGCTTCCTAGTCTCCTGAGTCAGAAGTTCGTTAACAAAGCCTTTCTCATGCGCGACCGTTCTTTCGAGCCCCGTTAGGGGCGGCATAGAATAGCCCAGGGCGTAAGCCCTGGGTTAGATGGCCCTTACCCCGCCTTCGGCACCCCTCTCCCGCTGAGCGGGAGAGGGGACGGGGGTGAGGGTGGGCTCTCGCGACCCACGGCTGGTGCCGTGGGCTACTCGCTACCGCCCGCTCCGCGGGCTGAATTATTCAACGAACTTCTGATTCGGGACACTAGTTGGCAAACTGGCGTCCGCAGAAGTAACACCGGGGCCTTGCCAACAATCAAGTTCCTGAAGTTGCCTTGGTGTTGTAAGCTGAACGCGGGGGGTGTTCCGTCTGGGGCTCGGCCAGGTTGTGAAGAGTTTTAGCACCACAGAGGCACGGAGGTCTGAAAAGAAAGAAAGAAAGATTCTGCTCTGTGTCTCAGTGCCTCTGTGGTGAAGACTTCGCCGACACACCAAAAACATGTCGACTGATTTGGAAAACATCGCTGCCCAGGCAAACTCCGCCGACCGGGCGGATTCAGAGACGTCTCACCGCTTGCCGGGCTTTCACATCATGGCGAAGCCGGTGGGGCCGATCTGCAATTTGAATTGCCGATATTGCTTCTACCTCGAAAAGGAGAATCTTTATCCAGCGACTGCGTCGTGGGCCATGTCCGATGACCTGTTGGAGAGCTATATCCGACAGTATATCGAGGCGCAGGAAGCACCCACTATCAACTTCGCCTGGCAAGGCGGGGAACCGACTCTGCTGGGTGTCGATTACTTCCGCAGGGTCGTTGAGATGGAGAAGCGGTACGCGAACGGCAAGCGAATTGAAAACGCTTTCCAGACAAACGGCATCCTGCTGGACGACGCGTGGGCCGATTTTCTGGCGGCGAACCGCTTCCTGGTGGGGCTGTCGATTGACGGCCCGGCCGAACTTCACGACTGTTATCGCGTCAACAAAGGCGAAGAGCCCACTTTTGGGGCTGTCGTGCGTGGCCTCGAATATCTGAAGAAGCATGGAGTCGAGTTCAACACGCTCACCGTGGTCCACCGCAGGAACTCCCGCCATCCGCTCGAGGTTTACCGCTTCCTAAAGAACGTGGGAAGCACGTACATGCAGTTCATACCCATCGTCGAAAGGGTGGCCAAAGCTCCCGACCCTCACGGCCTGGTTTTGATCGGCCCGCGCTACGAAGCGGAGGCCGAGGTCTCCGAATGGTCCGTGGAACCCTTGCAGTTCGGCAAATTCCTCTGCGAGATCTTCGACGAGTGGGTGCGCCGCGACGTGGCGCGGTATTTCGTCCAGATCTTTGATGTTGCACTGGAAAGCTGGCTCGGGTTGCCGCAAAGCCTGTGCGTTTTTCGTGAAACTTGCGGCGAGAGCCTGGCCCTCGAGCATAACGGCGACTTGTACTCCTGCGATCATTACGTCTATCCGGAGAACCGCTTGGGGAATATCAGGGAGCAGCCGCTTGCCGCCCTGGTCAGCTCCGACGAGCAACGCCGCTTCGGCGTGGACAAGCGCGCAAGCTTGCCGCGATATTGCCGTGAGTGCGAAGTCCGTTTTGCCTGTAACGGGGAATGCCCCAAGCACCGATTCACCAGAACACCCGACGGCGAGTGGGGGCTCAATTATCTCTGTGCGGGATATAAGCTCTTCTTTAAACACATCGACCCTTTCATGCAGTTCATGGCTTCTGAACTCAGACAGGGCCGTGCCCCGGCGAATGTTATGCAGATGTTGCGGCCGCGTGGACAGGGAGCGGAACCGCACTCGCGCCCGGGGCGGAATGACCCCTGCCCCTGCGGCAGTGGGAAGAAATACAAGAAGTGTTGCGGGGTTGATGCATAAACTGCTGGCGGCACGCACTACTTCAGATACGCGCGCAAAAGGTAGGAAAAGCCCATGAACAAAAGCAGGATGTTCGCGGCCAGGATTAGATGCTGTCTAAATCGTTTGTGCAGGCCTGCGCCCCAGGCCATGACCGCCGTGGAGAATATCGCCGCCCCATAGTATCCAACCACACTGCCGGCGAAGAAAGGCACCACGTGCCCATAACCGTGCACTCGGCCCTCGGCAAGAATCGGTCCGGCAATGGTGATCCAATAAACCCAGGTTCCAGGGGCCGCCACCTCGGCCAGCGTGGCTACGGTGATGCCCGCGGAGGTGTATACTGCGGAATTCGCCACCGCTTCTTGTGTTGTGCGGCGCATTCCCCAGAGGGCGTAGCTGGCGAAGCCGATCACGACTGCTCCTCCGACGTACGCAATGTAGTGGACGATGCCGAAGGGGATCCAACGGTAGAAGAACAAAGTGAGGATAAGAAAGGCTCCGTCAACCACCAGGGGCGGCGCCAGCAGCACAAAGACGGCACGCCCCCAGCGGCCCAAGGCCACCTGGGTGAGCGCGATCATGTGCAAGGGGTTGGGAAACATCCCTCCCACGATTCCCATGCCGGCGCCGAGGATGAAAAGTTCCATACCAGTAATCCGCGATAGTAAGTGGTCGAGCAAAGAATGTAAAGTAGTCGCTCATGCCCGTCGGATGACGGGCGCCCGGAAAGCATGAAATACCCGGGAGCGCGGGCATCCTGCCCGCAGCGGGAATGGGATTGCGGCGCGACAGGCGGGCAGGATGCCCGCGCTCCCGGGTATTTTCAAAGCGGCAGAATCAACTCCTCTTCTGCCAGGAATTCTGAAAACCGTGTCTACCCATCCGCGAATTCTAATCCTGAATATGTCGCACGGCGCGGCGCATTCGCGAGCCGCAGCGGCGCTGCGGCAGGCCTTTCGAGATCTCCGCCCCACCGTGGATACGGAGGTCATCGATACGCTCGAGCGCTGCACGGCGTGGTTCCGGGCCTATTACAATTCCTATGTGATCCCGCTTGCGATCTGGCCAAGCCTGTGGCGTTGGATTGAGAGGCAGCAGTCTCAGTCTGAATCCACCGGCCCCAATTGGCTCTACCGGCGCGGGGCTCGACCCCTGTTTCGCTTCCTCCGCGATTACGCTGCGGATGCCGTGATTGCTACCGAGGTCGGCGCCTGCGAACTCGCCGCCTTATGTAAGCGGGAGGGGCACGCCAACTTCCTGCTGGTGGGTGTGGAGCTGATGGACTTCAATCGCGCCTGGGTGCAGCCGGAAGTTGACTTGTATCTCGCCACCCATCCGGATCTTGCCGCCGAACTCGTGGGCGCAGGCGCACCCGCCTCGAAAGTGGTGACGACCGGACAGCCCATCCACCCAGCGTTCGCTTCGCTACCGACGCGCGAGGAAGTGCGCGCGAAGCTTGGCGTCGAAGCGGACGCCATCCAGATCCTGCTTTCACTGGGAAGCCAGGGGTTTGGAACTCCGGAGCGCATTCTCGAGGAAATCCTCACAGCGCGGCCGGACTTGGAGGTGGTTCTGCTTGCGGGCAGAAACCGGCGGGTTGAGAAACGCCTGCGCGAACGTTGTAAACGCTGGCCTCAGGTCCGCGTGCTGGGTTGGATCGACAACGTCCAGGAATGGATGGCGGCTTCCGACCTGATGATCAGCAAGCCCGGAGGCGGCACGCTCAACGAGGGCTTTGCTTGCGGGTTGCCGATGCTGGCGTTCAATCCCCTACCCGGAAACGAGGAGCGCACTTGCCGCTGGATTGAAAAATGGGGAGCAGGAATCTGGATTAAGAAACTGGATAATCTTGCGCCAATCATTACCTCATTGTTGGCGGATCGTTCGCAACTTGCAGCGCTTCGCACCCGGGTTCACGAACTTGCGCGCCCTCATTCTGCGCGCGACGGCGCACTGGCGGTGATGAAGCTGCTCGCTTGTCGAACTAACGGTCGCCCGAATCTAGGTTGCGAGTTCCCAACCGCGAATCCGTAGGTACTTCAAGACCTTTCCGGCGCTTTGTTCGGGAGTCTCCTGAATCAGTGTCCAACAGAATTGCCGGGTGAAGCGGCGCCCTTGACGTCCCGCTGCGTGCGAATTTTCCAGGCTCGGTTTTGCCGCGGCTCTACCGCGCTGTGCTATTATCACAGCGGGTGCAAAGGTTGAGGCCGCTTGCTACACTGATGAAGAGGAATCCATGGAAGTCTTGCTTGCAGTCGTTCTCATAATACTTCTTGTGGCGATTGTAAGAACTCTGCTAGAACTGGCTGCAGCCAGCAAGCATGAGCGGGCGGCGGCAAGAGCCCCCGCTCGAAAGCGTGAGGCGGAACGAAGGCAAGCCGCGGAGCGTCAGAGGGATTATGCGGAGAGCCTGGTGCGCAACTGCAAAGAATCGCTCGACGACTTCGAATTGCTGCCGGGGCATCTTCTTGCTGCGGAGGAATTCTTGGATCAGGCTGAGGCCAGATTCCACGAGGAAGCATTCGCCGCGTTCTGGGATTCAATCGAGCAGGCGGTTAAGGAATTGGGGGGATTCGATACGCGAGTCCGGTCCATCGACCGCCGTCTCACAACTTACGACAGCCTGGTCAAACAATATGAAGGGCAGCCCCCACAGTTTCCCATCGACCGTGACTGCGTGTCCAGCCTGGCGGTCAGCGCAAGAACAGCGGAGCGACTGAGGTCCATAGTTTACAAGGCTCAATGCAACTCCCAATTTGCAGAAATCTATGAACAGCGGAAGACCAATCGGATTCTGGTTGCCGCCTTCGCGACCTTCGCCGACGCATTGGCGTTGATGTCATCCGAGCTACAGTCGTCGATTGGCCAACTTGCGAGTTCGGTCGCCCAAATGAGGTCACAGTTTAATGACTCCTTGCCTGCGGTCCAAATCAACGCGGCGAATTCGGCTTCATCAAGTGCACAACACCACAAAGAGGTAATGCTCGAATTGAAAAGTGCCGCGACCGAGCGAAAAGCTTTAGCGCTGGGATTACTTGTGAACTGGGAACAAAACGCGAGAAGACACTTCTTGTAGCCCCGGCAAACGAAATTCGTTTTTTTCCAACCAATTCTTCTGCCCAAATTACGGCACGTCCATCCGAGCAGATTTTTCCGCCCTGACTAGAATTTCCACACCCTCACCTGCATGCTTGGGCGCGTTGAATGGGGAACTATTTCATTGAAAAGAAGGAGAAAACTGAGGTCCGCCTGGCGTTTGGCAGCGTCTTTGCCTACCTGGACAACGTGTCCGGCGAAGCCGGCTCACAATAGCGGGCAGCGATTCCTTCTGCGGCAGGATTGTACGATGGGGTGCCACCGTGGATTGCGCTCGCTTTCCGGGAAGTAAGTGCGCGTCAAGATGAAGTGGAAGGGAGGCCCAATGAAACTGATGGTGATATGCGGAATTGCCGCCATGCTCTGGGGCTTTCCGGCTTATGGTGCGCCAAGGACGACAGATCCGGGTCACGAGGCACGTCTGCGCGTGGAGTACGGCGTGGCGAGCTGGTATGGAGACCGAGAGCAAGGCCGCCCGATGGCATGCGGCGAACCCTTCAATGAGTACGCCATGATTGCCGCCCACCGCACCCTGCCGCTGGGGACCGAAGTCAAGGTGACCAACATGCGGAACGGGCGCTCGGTGGTGGTGCGGATCATGGATCGAGGACCTCACGTAGCAGGCCGCGCCATCGACCTTTCAAAGGCGGCAGCGGAGCGACTACAGTTTACGCATCAAGGTTTGGCTCGGGTTGGAATACGCGTACTTAACACGCCAGTCAGGCTAAGGCGAGAGGCTGAACTTACGCGGAGCCCCTCGCCCGAGAAGGCGTGAAAGAACGCGCTGTCATGCTGAGCGCAGCGAAGCATCTGCATTTAGCTGCTCTGAAAACGTGTAGGGGTAGGGCTTGCCCGGTCGATCCGGGGACGGCAAGCCGTCCCCCTACGAGCAGGTGAAGGAGGGGTTGCCGGGCGCTTGCATTTAGCTGCGAGGAGGGTTGGAAGGCTTGAAGCCGGCGAGTTGCATGCCACGCCGCGCTTCAGGATTCTTCATGAACGTATCCCAGACAAACCCCGTCCGGAGGTTCTCTGCCATCAACATGGTGATCCCCGTATCGATACCGATGACGTCGGGATCGAACCATTTCGTGAGCGGGTTGAACGCATTGACGAAACCATACTTGCTCCAGGTCCGATCTCCGTAGACAGCCCTGATATTGCGAAGGACAGAGATCGTGGCTTGGGGCAGAAAGGGGAGCGAACCCCCGGTGGCGCTCGGCACGACGGTCCCGTCGATCGGCCCCGTGGCGGGAGGTCCACCCCATGCGACGTAGCCTTTCGGGGAATCCGAAGCCGTTATGCCCCAGAGATCTGTGCTGTAGTCGGGAAACTGCTTGCCCAAATCGATGCAGAACAGACGATGCGCTTCCGTGGCGGCGGTGGAGTTCTCGAAATAATCCGCGAACTGGTCGCGCTTGTTCCGGAAGTCAAACCAGGCTTGCGAGTACTGATGGATGAACAGCGGGGCGAAAGAACCGATGTAGCGGACTCCATCGTATTCGAAATTGAGGCGGCGCCAGGCGGTCCAGGTATCCGGCTTCAACGGGTATTTTGCAGAGCCCATGCCCAGCAAGTAAAGCATCATGAGTTCACTGTAGTCTTGCCAGCGGTAGGGAAGAAATCCAATCTCCGGCATCCAGCCCAGCGAGAGGAGGGGAGTATCCTCGGCGAGCCAGTTCCATTCCACGCGATCAAAGACCTCGACCGCCAACCGGCGGATTTCCTCGCTCATGAAATGCTGCCGGCAGGTGAGAACTCCGCAAAGCAGAATCGCCGTGTCGATGGAAGAAACCTCAGAATCCCAGAGCCTGGTGCCGGTGTTCACATCCGCGAAGTGGAAAAAGAAGCCGCGGTGGTTGGGCAGCTTTCGCCAGAGAAAGTGCAGCGTGGTGAGTACGCGGTCGTGGGCCTCGGAGTGCGGAACCCAGCCTCGTTTTTCCCCAATGCAGAGAGCCGTGAGGCCAAAGCCGGTAGCGGCAATGCTGGCCACTTCGGTGGTGTCATTTCTCCGGACGTTGCAGCGGTCTTTCACGAGGCCGGTCTGGGGGCTCCCCTGTTCCCAAAAAAAGCGGAAGGAAGCCTGCTCCAGCTCATCCAGAAACAAGTCGTCTTCCGGCGAAAGAGCATTGGCGACGCCAGGCGGCCCCGGTGCCGGCGCGGGCGCTTCTTGGGATCCGGGCGCAATAGAAAATGCGGCGGGTCCGCCTATCAGGATGCCTGACGCTGCGCGGGTTAAGTGGGCCAGCCACGCCCGCCTGGAAATCAGGCGCGTCGGCTTGTCTTCCTCAGTCATGATTCTCCAATTATACCGTCCTTGCGCAATAACAAGGCGCAGAAACCCACGCCGGGGGCTGCCCCGAATCGACCGCACCTCCGATCTTCAGGCCGGCAAGCGCCCGACGCGCGGGGCCCTACGCTGGGGCTACGGCTCTAATCATCGGCGCCGTCCGCGCCAGCAGCGGTGTAAAATGGTAAACCGATGAGCCGTTCGAAAAAAGTGACTATCGGGCTCTTGTTGATGGCGGGGGCGGTATGCGTCGTCGGACTTTTGCAGACTGTTTTCCGCGCCGCCCAGCCCGTTACGATAAAGGGTGCGGTGCTTGCCGGCGGCTACAACGTGGATCGGCAGGTTCCGATCCCCGGCGTCCAGGTATTCATCGCTGGAGGTCTGGCGGAAAAGGACGTGTTGACGGGTCCCACCGGCTATTTTGTACTGACCTTAAACAAGCGGGCAAAATTGGACGAACCGATGACCGTGCAATTCCGCGATCTGCAGTATATGCCGCTGGATATTACATCGTTTATAAGCGACCGGCTCGTGGTGGCGCGCATGACGCCGATCGCTGATTTGGCCGGACCCGGTATAAGCCTGCCGCAGACCACAGTTGCCAATATCAAGATCAGATATACTGTCAAGACCTCGACCGTGCTCAACGTCGGGAGCACGCTCAAAACCTTTCACGTGGTCAACTCGGGAAACGTTCCCTGCAACGGCCGATACCCTTGTTCGCCCGACGGGAAGTGG
>CAWIUZ010000259.1:0-17258 GCA_963838915.1 uncultured Acidobacteriota bacterium | reverse complement strand
GTGGGTGACGGCTTATTCTAGCGCCTATGCCCACGGGGGAGAGGGCATTTTCGCGACAGGTGTGGGCCGTCATAAGTCTTCGCTCAGGATGACAAATTCCAAAATCCTCCACACCTTCTCAGGCCCGGACCATATCCAAGGCGGTGAAATCGACCTCGAGTGATCCGCTTTGAAACGCCTTAACGAACGCTTTGACGACGGAGGGATCGAAGTCTGTGCCTGCTCCCTTTGCGATGGCCTCTTTGGCCGCCAAGGGTGACATCGCCTTGGCGTACGGACGATCGCTGGTCATGGCGTCGTACACGTCAGCAACCGCAATAACGCGCGCCTCGAGTGGAATCTCCTCCCCCTTGGTCGGATGGTATCCCGAGCCATCGAAGCGATCGTGATGGGCCAGGATAATCGGGATGATGCGGTTTAGCCTGCCCTTTACGGACGGAATCTGCATCGCCCCCTTCTCCACGTGCTTCTTCATCTCTTCGTATTCGCTGGCCGTGAAGCGTTCTGCCTTGTAAAGAAGCTCGCGGGAAGTATCCAGCTTGCCGAGGTCGTGCAGTAAGGAGGCGTCCCAGACATCGCCCACGCGGTCTGAATCGAACCCCAGGCACTTGGCAATTGTGGTTGCGTAGGCCGCCACACGGAAGGAATGGTCATGCGTGTACTTGTCGTGTGCGGTCATTGAATACAGGATGACCACAATACCCTTATAGGCCTCCCGCAGTTCGAGGATCTGCGCCTGCTTTTTCTCGTACAGCGTGCCCATAGCGTAGGCAATCACCAGCAAGGTTCCGCCCCAGACTGCGATGTCCCACCACTTCTCAGCCACTATTCTTACCCGCCCCTCGATCGTGAATAATCGTGGGTTCGTGTACACGATCAGCACTACCAGTAAGAGGCTGAGCAAGGCCGTCAACGTCGCATGACGGCGCCCGCGAAAGTAAGCGGCATACACCGAAGGCAAGACGTAGAATCCCAGGAGCATTCGTTCGGAAGATATCAGATAGTTCACTCCCGCGAGGATGGCGAACATCATCAACAACAGCCACAGTTCTTTGTTCACCTCCTGGAGTTGACGTACGATTTTCGACCTCATAGATTAAAACCTCCTCACGCGACGGGTAATGTACACATGATTACCTCTTAATGCAATGGTACTAAAGGGCCTTCTGACGGCTTGGCGTAGCACAGGAACTCTTGCCTGTGTGCGGCCATCAGGCGTAAGGGAATCGCATCTCGACTGAGGTTCGTTCACGCAGTGACGACGTATCCTGTAGCGCAGAGGTACGCGTAGCGTTCCTCTGCGGCTTTTCTCGCGGGCGCGAAGCCAGGGGCGTCGATTGCCCGATAGAACCGCAGAGGAGGGCCAAACGGCGCCCACCTCTGCGCTACCTTTTTCCGGAGAAAAAGGGGCTTGACAAGGTAAGGCGGGCATAGTACATTGTACATGTACATTAGACTATGCCGGACTATCCTCCTGTGCTTCAGATCGACCTGGCCTCCGAGCTGCCCGCTTCTGAACAGATCGTCAGAGGCTTGCGGGCTACGCTCTTGGCCGGCCAATTCCGGCCCGGCGACCAGCTTCCTTCGGTCCGTCAGCTCGCCCTGGATCTCGGCGTTCATCACAACACCGTGGCCGGGGCCTACCGGCAGTTGGCTGAGGAGGGCTGGCTCGATTTGCGGCGCGGGCGCGGGGCCACGGTGATTGAGCGGCCTCGACCGGAGCCTACGCCGCGCGCCGAAGCGGAGTTCCGGCAGCGGCTGAATGAAGTGGTTGTGAAAGCGCTTGCGGAGGGCGTACCGGGGGAAGCGGTGGTTCGCGAGCTCAAGGCTCTGATCGGGAAGCTCGAGAAAGGAGAACGACGATGACGCTTGTACAGGTTTTTGCAGCAGCAACGCTGGCTTTGCTCCTGGCGCTGGCTCCGCAGCTTTGCGCGCAGGACTTCCAAGCGCTGGCAAAAGACGTCGCGCAGGAACTGGTGGCGCGGCAATACGACAAGGTGGAGGCTCGGTTCGACGCCACGATGGCCTCTGCCTTGCCCCTCGAAAAGCTCCAGAGTATCTGGGATGCGACCGCCACAAAAGTGGGCGCGCTCAAGACAATGAAAGGCGCGACCTCGGTTGAGACACAAGGCTATCACGTGGTCACACTCGCTTGCGACTTCGAGAAAGCGCCTCTCAACTTGAGGCTCGCTTTCGACAAGGATGGCAAGATCGCGGGCTTGTTCCTTGTCCCGCCTGCGGCTGCCTGGAACCCACCTGACTACGCGAACGCCAGCGCCTTTCACGAGGAGCAGGTGACGATCGGCGCCGACCCGTGGCTACTGCCGGGCACGCTCACCGAACCGAACGGCGCCGGACCGTTCCCCGCAGTTGTCCTTGTGCACGGATCAGGGCCAAACGATGCCGACGAGACGATTGGGTCGAACAAGCCGTTCAAGGATTTGGCCTGGGGATTGGCCAGCCACGGTATCGTTGTGCTGCGCTACGATAAGAGAACCCACAAGTACGCTGGGCAATATAAGAAGGAGTTGGGGAGCTTGACGGTCAAGGAAGAAGTCATCGACGACGCGCATGCGGCGGTGGCGCTGCTCGCCGGCCGGCCCGAAGTGCAGAAGGCGCGGATCTTCGTGCTCGGCCACAGCCTGGGCGGAATGCTGGCGCCACGCATCGCGGAAGGGGACAACCAGATCGCCGGCATTATTATCATGGCGGGCAGTACGCGGCCACTTGGGCAGATCGTTGTGGAGCAGGTCAAGTATCTCGCTTCCTTGAGCGGCCCGGCGGGGGACGGAGCAAGGACGCAGATCGCGGCGGCCCAGAAATTTGCCGAGGATTACGACAACCCCTCGCTTAAGCCCGGCGATTCAGTGAGCATGATGGGCATTCCGCTGCCGGCGGCGTACGTGCTGGACTTGCGCACCTACGATCCGGAAGCGACGGCGGCCCGTCTGACGATGCCCATCCTGGTTCTGCAAGGGGAGAGCGATTATCAGGTGACGCGCGCCGACCTCGAAGGCTGGGAGGAGGCACTGGCCGGGCATAAGAACGTCACGATCAAATCTTATCCGGGCCTTTGCCATCTCTTCATACCGGCCGGCAACCCGCCCTCGCCCGCCGATTACGAGAAACCCGGCCACGTCGCCAAGGGAACGCTGGGCGACATTGCGAATTGGATTGTGGCTCAGCGAATAGAGTAACGGTGCGCGAAGCGCCTTGGAGTGCGGCAGCTTCGCTGCCGCACTCCAAGGCAGGGCAGTCCCTGATTCCGGCCCCGGAGGAATAAAATGGCTACCGAATGGTTTTTGATGCCGAACCTGATCATGGCTTTTGTGATTGTGGTCTGCCTGGCGTTGTTTTACCTAATGCCGCGGATGACGCGTCCGGACGTTTACTTTGCGGTGACGGTTCCCTCCGAGTTCCGCGATTCGGAAGAGGGTTGGTCGATCCTCAAACGTTACCGGGTGGAAGTGGCGATAGGCAGCGTTTTGGCGCTCCTGATTGTGCTGGCTCCCGCGCGAACTGGTGACTTCGGGTACGGGCTGTTTCTGACGCTCGGCGGCTTTTTCTTGCAAGGCGCCGGCGTCTTCTTCGCTTACTACCGGGCCCGGCGACAGGTGTTGCCCCACGCGGTGGCTCCGGTAACTGTCAGGGAGGCGGCGCTCCAGCCGCGACCGGCGCGCTTGCCGGGTGGATGGCTTCTCCAGTTTCCTCCCTTCGCCGTGCTGGCAGGGACGGGAATATGGCTCGACACGCACTGGGACGAGATTCCCGCGACATTTCCAATCCACTGGGGGGCTCACGGGCAGCCCAACAATTGGAGCGCTCGCACTTTCACCGGAGTCTACGGGTCGCTGCTGATGGGTGTGGTGATGTGCGCCTTTATGGGGTTCCTCGCTTATGCTTTCCTTCGCTGGTCGCGTCCCGTACAAGCGGCCGGGCCGCAAGGGGAGCGCGAGCGCCGTTTTCGGAGGATGGTCGGCTCGATTCTGGTGGGCACTCAGTATCTTCTGGCACTACAGTTTGCCTGGATCGGGCTCACGCCGTTGTCTCGCCCGCAGGCAGGTCCGCCAAGCGTCGTCCCCATACTCGTGATCGCACTCGGCTTTGTGGTGGTGGTCTCGGTGTTGATGATGCATTACGGCCAGGGCGGTACGCGCCTTCCCGGCGCCGCAGCCTCTGCCGCCGGCGGCAGAGCCCCGGTCGGCGACCGCACGCCCGACAAATACTGGAAGCTGGGATTGTTTTACGTCAATCGAGACGACCCAGCGCTGTTCATTGAAAAGAGGTTTGGAGTTGGATATACACTTAACTTCGGCCACCTCGGCGTTTGGATAGGCTTGGCCGTGTTGGTAGCGGTCACAGTGGCGATAGCCCTTCTCGCCCCGTCGCAGCACCATCCTTAGGAGTCGAGAGTCAAGAGTCAAGAGTCAAGAGTCAAGAGTACTGACTTCGCTGCTTCTTTACGCCGGGATTTGGGACTTTCGACTCTCGACTTCCGGCTCTCGACTTTCGACTAACCTCAGCAGCAATTTCGCCAATTGGGCCGAGTCGTGACGGGCGACTCGGTCTTCTAGAAGGACATCCGCCAGCACCGGCACGACTCCCAGAGCGCGCACTTCCGCCAAGTCATTCTCGACCGGCGCCGCTCCATCCGCGGCATATCGCTTGGTCAGGGCGGCCGATACTTTACAAGTGTTCAAGATCACGGCGTCAAAGAGCCTGCGCCCGGCATGCTCGTGCAGGGCGCGCACGTGGTCGGCGGCGGAGTAACTGCGCGATTCGCCTGGTTGGGTCATGAGGTTGCAAATGTAAACCTTGAGCGCTTTCGAGCGAGCGATCTCGCCGGGGATGCCTCGGACCAGCAGATTCGGTATGAGCGATGTGTAGAGCGATCCGGGGCCGACCGTGATGAGGTCGGCCTGCCGGATCGCGGCAAGGGTTTCGCGCAAGGGGCGGCAGCGGCTAGGGACTATGTGCAAGCGCTTGATGGGAATTGGAGTCTTTGTGATGCGCGCTTCCCCGTAAATAACGCGGCCGTTCGCTTGTTCAGCCTTCAACCGGACGTCGGAAAGAGTGGAAGGATAGATTTCGCCTCGGATGGCCAGGACTTCGCTCGAAACCCGTACTGCCTTCGCGAAGTCATGTGTGAGGTGGGTGAGGGCCGCCAGAAACAGATTGCCGAAGCTGTGGCCGCGCAGGCCGTGGCCCGAGGAAAAGCGGTAGTTGAAGAGTTGAGTGAGGAGACGTTCGTCTTCAGCCAGCGCCACCATGCAGTTGCGGATGTCGCCCGGCGGGAGAATTCGGAAGTCGCGCCGCAAACGGCCGGAGCTTCCCCCCTCGTCAGTCACCGTGACAACCGCGGTCAGTCTGAAGATCTTTGCCTGGCGACTGAGGGGATTGGTGATTCCAGGAAGGTAAGCCTTTAAACCGCGCAGGAGGGTGGACAGACCTGTACCACCACCAATGGCTACGACTTGCATGACACTCCCGTGCGGCGGCGGCCGTCCGGTGCCTCGCTCGCAGGCTATGGCAGCTGGTAGTCGCCGCTATAACCGGAACTAAAGCCCCGAATTGAAGACTAATTCCCGAAAGCGGACATCGGCTGCCAGCGCCTGGAAGTCTTCGTCGCGCTTGGCCAGGATTCGGTTCTGAGGCCGCAGGGCTATGGCCTCCTTCAGATTCTGCAAAGCGTCTTCCGCATTTCCCCGCAGCGAATAAGCAGCGGCCAACGCGTAACGAACGTGCTCGAGCTTGGGCGCCGACTTCTGAGCTTTGTTGAGATACTCAATGGCGTCATCAAGACGCCGGGAGTTTAAAGCTCCCACCCCCAGCGTGTACAGGTCTTCGGGTTTCTTCGGCGCCGGAGCGGGGCGACTGAGTCTCTGCTCGCACAGACGCAGGTGAACCCGTGCCCTCTCCGCCACGCCTGCCACTCCACTCGATGCCAGTTTTTCGAATATTTCCTTAGCTTTTTCAAAGTTCTGTTTGTGGAAAGCGCGCGCGCCGAGTTCGTAATTCTTAACTGCGCTTTGAAACGCGGATTCAGGTTGCCGAAGGTCGGTTGATTGCGGGCTTGGTTGATGACCGATAGCACGAGCCACTGAGCGAGCGATGGCGCTTGAAGCTACTCGCGCATGAGCAGTTCCATTGGAACGAGCGCGAACGGGCGGAACAGATGAGCGACCGGCGTGAATCCTCCGCTTGCCTGAAGCTCCGAATGCCGCCTTTCTTTGTTGGCTAAGGCTTTTCATTTCAAAATGTTCCAACCAATACTGGAGGGTCCGATGCGGCGCGTCACCGGATTCCTCACCTCCATCTATAACAAAAGTAGTGGAATATAGTCAAGTGGAGATAAGCAGGCTAGGCCATGACGGGGTTGGATCATCGCAAGTCACTGAAAACAATAATCAAATTCACAACTGAGATCCAAGCTCCTGGTTTTGCAACCCTCGCGCATCGAGTAATCCGCCGTCTATCTCGTGGCGGACAGCCCAGCCGTGAATGGTCTTTGCTTCAGGCGCTTCCTTGGCTTTTCACCGCAATTGATAGCAATTCCTCTGCTGTGGCTCGTGACTTCCTTGCCGTCTCACGTCGCACTAACGCATTGTCTAGCGCGCACCTGACTACGTAAACCAGGTCCACACCTTCGAATGGAGGGGCGATGTAGTCAAAAGCTCCGACTTCGATGGCCGAAGCGTAAAGGTTGGTGTCAATTGTATGTCCCACGACAATAACATTGACTCGTGATGATGCTTTCTCGGAAAACGATACAATGTCAGACCACTTCCCGTCGGGCAACTCGCTTTCAGTCACCGCCAATAGGGGCGGATTGGCGTCAAACAAAGCATCTTTGGCTTCGGCCAGGGTTTGCGCCTCCTCTGTGGAGACAGCCATTTTCCCTAAAGCAGCCTTGATCTCATCGAAAGGCTTCGTTTGATGAAAAACCAGTAAGGCAGTGACTTTTCCGCTCATCGGTGAACCTCTCACTGATCGTTGCGTTTGATGGCAGCATGGTTTTTCGAGCTTATGCAATCTGACCTTATCTGCAGACTTGGCTCGAAACGCAGAGAGTGCCCTGCGCCGCTGCACACCGGCCCCCCGCGAACTTATCTCAGCGCGACTTTAAAAGCCTTCTTTTCTTGCGTAATGTCGACCTTGTCTTCCCGAGCCAGCCAGCCCAAAGCGAAGCTTAGAAGTTCGCCCGAGCCATTCAGTTTCTTCTTAAGTTGCGGAATTGTATGAGGTCCCCCATCGTTGAGCAGATGCCAAATCTTGCCGGCTGTCTCGCCGACCTGTCCGTTAAGTTCCATCTCTTGCGTCCTCCTGACTTGATTTCAGATTAGCTCGTTCAGGGCTGTTCCGTCGCTGCCGTTGGTGGTTCCCACAAACTACGACATTTGGTCGCACCGCCGCGCGTCGACCACTTCTCTGAATGCCGGATATTGCTTACGCCCCGAAAGAGGATAGCTTGCTGGATCCAAATGGCTTTTCGGAAACTTGCTCAGGGTCAGCATGCGCCTCAGACAGAAAGGAGCCCGCCTGCCCCCGAACCGAATCACCGATGCCAGTATAACCGAGGGTACTGGGGTAAGGAAAGCAAAAAATTACTATCGTGGTGATAACCAAGTCGTCTCGGAACGTGGCGTGCCACAATCACTCCTAGTTTTTGGTTGGCTTAATAAGCGCAATTTCAAGTCGCCCTCGGAAGGGCGGGGCTTTAGCCCCGCCGCCTATGGTTCCAGGGTTGGAAGGGCCTTTAGGCCCTGAGGCCAAGCCGCTTCAGGGGCTAAAGCCCATAAGTATCTAGCGAGATCAGCGGCGGGGCTGAAGCCCCGCCCTTCCGCATCCGATGAATAACTTCGCTTACTAAATCAGCCAAACACCGGTCGAAGAGCGAAAGCTGCCTGTCGTACTTGTCGCCCGCGTCTTCTAACGGTCTCCGCGCCTCAGCACGAAAATCACCAATTCCATCAGCCCGTAGACCACCAGACATAACCAGAAATCCACCAGGGTCCCGAGGTCTAATTTAAAGGGATGATGCCGGGCCGGTTCCGGCAGATAGGGGTTGAGGGCAAAATACAGGCCATTGCCGACCACTACGGCAACGAGGTACTTTAACCATCTGGCAGTTATGGGCTTCATTTTCTCATTTTAGCGCAGTCGCTCGTGCCGGTTGAATCACTGGCACCCGGAAACCATGAAAGGCGAATCCCCTCCGTTATCCAGTTGTAGGGGGACGGCTTGCCGTCCCCAGATGAGACGGGCAAGCCCTACCCCTACGCGTTTTCAGAGCCGGCGCTGGGAACTCCAAACCCACGGTCCATCCATCCGGAAACTGTATAATAGGGAACGCTGAACCGCGATGCCAACTTCAACCCTCACACCCGCCTCGGAAGTAATGTACCTGAAGGGTGTGGGCCCGGCGCGAGCCGAGCTTCTGGCGGCGCGAGGAATCCGCACTGTCGAGGATCTTCTTTACTATACGCCTTTTCGTTATGAAGACCGCACTCGCATAACCGCGATTCGTGACCTGGTTCCCGGCCAGACCACGACGATCCTGGGGCAGGTGTTGACCAGCGGCCTTACGAGGACGCGGAAGGGCGTCTACATTTACGATCTTGCGGCTCGCGATTCGAGCGGAATGATCCGTTGCATATGGTTCAACGCGGTTTACCTCGAGAAGGGCAAGGTTTTCCGGCCGGGGCAACGGGTTTTCTTTTACGGAAAGGTGGAGCGCGATTTCTACGGCGCCGGCAATTTACAAATCGTTCAGCCGCAATTCGAGATATTGCCGGAGGCGGAATCCGAGGGTGGGAACTCCATTGAAGTGGAACGGGTTGTGCCGATTTATGAAAGCATGTCCAGGCTGGGCACGCGAGCCATCCGGCGGTTGATCTGGACCGCGCTGTCTCTTCTCGGCGACAACCTGCCGGACCGGCTTCCCCTGTCGGTGCGTGAGAAGAACCGGCTGGTGGACCGCGCCACCGCCTTTCGCCAGACCCATTTCCCTGACTCCGGCCAATCCCTCGAACAGTTGTCTAACTTCCGCACCGCAGCCCAGGTGCGCCTGATCTTCGAGGAATTCTTCAACGTCGGCGCCGGCCTTGCCCTGCGGCGGCGCAAGGCAAAATCCACCCAAGGAATCAAGTTTGAGCCCAAGGCCAGCGCCCGCGCTGCGATTCGCAGTATTTTGCCCTTCCATCCCACCGGCGCGCAGAAGCGGGTGCTGAAGGAGGTAGTGGATGACATGTGTACTTCCCGGCCCATGAATCGTCTCTTGCAAGGCGATGTGGGGTCCGGGAAGACGATCGTTGCTCTCCAGGCGGCGATCCTGGCCATTGAGAACGGCTATCAGGTGGCCCTGATGGCCCCCACGGAGATCCTGGCCACTCAGCATTACCTCTACACCAAAGCGCTGCTGCGGCCGTTGCCTTACGCGATCGACTTTTTGATCAGCGCGCGTAAGGCATCGGATAAGGCGGAGATCAAGGAGCGAATGGAGAAGGGCGAGATTAATCTCATCGTGGGCACCCACGCGTTGCTCCAGGAGGACGTGGCATTCTCGAAACTCGGCCTCGTGGTGGTGGACGAGCAGCATCGCTTTGGCGTTCTTCAGCGATTCGAACTGATGCGGAAAGCGGTCAACCCTCACGTTTTGGTGATGACCGCCACTCCAATTCCCCGCACGCTTGCCCTGACCCTTTACGGCGATTTGGATTACTCCGTCATCGATGAGTTGCCGCCCAACCGGACGCCCATCGAAACACGCCTGGTGGAGGAAGATGCTCGTGCGCGGGCTTTCGAGTTCATTCGCGATAAGGTGCGCCAAGGCGGGCAGGCTTACGTGGTTTATCCGGTGATCGAGGAGGGCGGAAAACTCGATTTGAAGCCCGCCGTGCGCATGTTCGAGCAGCTTTCGCACAACGTCTTCCCTGAGTTCCGTGTGGGGTTGCTGCACGGGCGCCTGCCCAGCGAGGAGAAGGAAGAAGTGATGCGCCGCTTCAAGCAGGGTGAAGTCAAAGTGCTGGTATCGACTACCGTAATCGAGGTGGGCGTGGACGTTCCGAACGCCACCGTGATGCTCATCGAACATGCGGAGCGTTTCGGGCTTTCCCAGTTGCATCAACTCCGCGGTCGCATCGGCCGCGGTGCGCAGAAATCCTTCTGCCTCCTGGTTGCTTCTCCGTCGCGAAACGAGTTGGCCCAGCAACGGCTTCAAACTATGGTGGAGACAACGGACGGCTTCAAGATTGCCGAAATCGACTTGCGGCTGCGCGGCCCGGGAGAGTTTTTTGGCACCCGCCAATGGGGAATCCCGGCGTTGCGGATTGGCAACTTGATCCGCGATCAGGAGATTTTGGAGTGGGCCAAGCGGGAAGCCTCGGACTTTGTCGAACACCCTCCATCTCACCAGGAATTGGAGGCGTTCGCAAGCTACCTTCGGGCCGAGTGGCCCCGGCGCTACCGCCTGGCCAGCGTGGCGTGAGGAAAAGCAGAAGGCAGAAAGCACAAGGCACAAGGCAAAAGGCAAAAGGAAAAAGGCAAAAGGCAGGACAAATCCCTCTCCCTTGGGGAGAGGGTGTCGCGCTCCGGCGTTTTCATCAGCCGGAGCGGGACGAGTGAGGGGTCGGTCCCACGCGAAGGGGAGATAGCCCCTCTTTGCTGTCCCAGATCGTGACCTTCCGACCACCCAAAGGAATGAAAATCGCCTGCGTCATCACCCCCGCGAAAGCGGGGGTCCATCCTTGGCCCGCAGCACGATGGATTCCCGCATTCGCGGGAACGACGTGATGTTCGCGAGTGCGAGATGAGGAATTCCACCCTCCACTGTCCAACGCTCGCGCCGTTCAGAAGATTGGTCTGAAACAACGCTTCCGTGAGAAAATGAATCAGTCCCTTCTATGAGAGTAATCTCCGGCACATACCGCGGGCTTCATTTGGCAACGCTGAAGGGCGGGAACCTCCGCCCCACCTCCGATCAAATGCGCGAGACTCTTTTCGACGTGCTTGGTCCCAATGTGGAGGGCGGGGTCTTCCTGGACGCCTATGCCGGAAGCGGCGCCGTGGGGATTGAAGCGCTGAGCCGGGGGGCCAACGAGGTGGTTTTCATCGAGCACCACCGCGCCGCCCAACAGCTCATTCGCAAGAATCTCGAGGCCCTGGGCATCAAATCCGGCTATTTCCTGATCCGGACTACGGTCACGAAGGGACTCGAGCGGCTGGAGCAGGAAGGCTCGAAGTTTGGCTACGTCTTCCTGGACCCCCCCTACAACGAAATTGGCGAATATCATCACGTCCTGCGGCTTCTCGCACGCTCACATTTGCTCGATTCTCAATCCCTGGTCATCGTGGAACACTCCCGCCACTGTCTGCTCGAAGAAGCCTACGGAAGCCTGCGCCGGCAGCGGCTGATTCGGCACGGCGAATCGCAACTCGGTTTCTACCGCATCGAATAGTCCACTCACTGGATGAAGCACCACGTCACAACTATACCCCGGCCGCGTAGGGGTAGGGCTTGCCCTACCCATGGAGTTTCTACATTCTCATTGCCCTTGTTTGCGGTATGGCCGTTCTCGGCCACGTGGAGGCACAAAGCTCACATCGGTGTCTGTCTTAAGCCCCAATGGGGCGATCTATCACAGCCCAGGCCAACGGCCTGGGTCACCGTCGCGCCTTCCATCTCGAAGCCCTGTAGGGGCGAAATACACCTCCAGCGCATGGGTTCGCGAGGCTGTGTGCCGAAGGCGGGATGGACGTACAATTGGGACAAAGATTGCGGCATGGGAACTACCTTATTCCGCCCCTTCAGGGCTGACCCAATCTAAACTGGCGGACAACGCCGACCCAGGCCGTTGGCCTGGGCTTCGTTAGAACGCCCCTTTGGGGCTCAGTAGCCGACCTGGGCACATCTGTCTGCACGGCAAAGCGACACGATAAAGGAGGCAGGTCGAGAAATCCTCACCGGAAACGTAGAAACTCCAGGGGTAGGGCTTGCCCTACCCGCTTGCCGGCGGCCCGGCGAAAGGGGACGGCAAGCCGTCCCCCTACCGGGCGGTTATCGACGTACCGGTGCCTTTGTGTCTTCGTTGTGATTAGTGCTAGGATGTGTTGCCTTTCGATACTGCGCGGGTGCGCCCGTGGAAATCCTCCTAATTGTTTTGGTCTTCGCCTTCGCCATGGCGGCCTTGGTGGTCGCCAAACGCGCTTCTCACCTCGCTCGCCAGGATGAGGAACGCTGGGGCGAACTGACACGACGCCTCTACACCCTCGAGCAACAAGTCGCCCAACTCATCGCTCAGGTGCGCCAACCGGAAGTCCCCAGGCAACAGACGCAACAGCCTGCCAGCATCACCAATCACCCAGTCGCTGGGGCGCCTGAGGGAGTCTCGGCGTCGCCTGGCACCAAGTCGCCCGCGCCAGCTCCTGCCGTCAGTTTCATCCCGCCCGCGCCTGTGCTTCCACGAGAGGCTGCTGTCGGTCCCCCGCCTCCCGCGACCCCTCCGCCTGAATCTGTTGCTCCTCCGCCAGTTACCGCTGCAGCGCCGCCAGTTGTGGCCGGGGAGCGAGCAATGCGCCCACCGTTGTTCTCATCAACTCTCTCGGCTACCGAGACTTCCAAAAAAGTCCTCAGCATGGAAGAAATGCTGGGCGCCGACTGGCTAAACAAACTCGGCGTAATCATCCTGGTCATCGGCGTGGCGCTATTTCTCGCCTATCAATTGAAGACTTTGGGACCTGCGGGGAAGGTCCTGGTGGGGTACGTGGTGGGCGCTGCGTTGCTAGGCGCCGGCCTCCTGTTTGAGAAGCGCGCGGCCTACCGCGTTTTGTCTCGTGCGGGCATTGGCGGCGGCTGGGCGCTCGTCTATTTCACCACGTATGCGATGCACCATGTGGAGGCGGCGCGCATCATCTCTTCGCAGGCTGTTGACCTGGTCTTATTGCTGATCGTGGCTGCGGCCATGGTGGCGCACACCCTCCGGTACGAGACGCAGGTGGTGACGGGACTCGCTTTCCTGCTGGGCTTCGCCACGGTCACCATCAGCCACGTCAATGTCTACAGCCTGTTGGCCAGCGCGATTCTTGCCGTCGCCCTGGTGGTGATCGTTCAGACGCGGGGCTGGTTTGAACTCGAGATCTTTGGGATTCTCGCCACCTACCTCAATCACTGGTACTGGCTGCGTCCGATCATCGAGCCGATGGGCAAGCATCATCACCCCTTCGCGGAGTTTCCCGCCAGCGCCGGACTGCTGGTCTTCTACTGGGCAGTGTTTCGGGCTTCGTATGTGCGTCGGAGAATCGCCGGCGCCTACCAGGAAAACATTTCTACCGTAGCGGCCCTTCTGAATACGTTTCTCTTGCTGGGCGTGATGAAGTATCAAGCCATCCACCCGGAGTGGGCCTTCTGGTTTTTGCTTCTGCTGGGCGTTGTCGAGTTGGCGCTGGGGCAATTGCCGCTCGCGCGCCATCGCAGGGCAGCCTTCGTCATTCTCTCGACGCTCGGCGTGGGCCTGCTGGTGGCCGCATTCCCCTTCCGGTACTCGGGCTATCGCTTGTCGATCCTCTGGCTGGCAGAATCGCAAACCCTCTTTCTGGCTGGAGTCCTGACGCGCGAAATCCTGTTTCGACGGCTGGGCATGCTGGCCAGCGTGGTGGTTGCCGGTCAGATGCTGAGCGTCGATGCCGCGAACGTCTTCGGCGCGAGAATGGACAACGCCCATCCGGTTTCTGAGTGGCGCTTGGGCGTCATATTCGGGTTTGCGACGGCGCTCTTCTACGGCAGCGCGCACTGGGTTCACCGCCGCTGGCGTGAGCTGATTACAACAGAATTCGAGGAACTGTGTTTTAGCCGGCTGTCATACCTCGCGGGAGTGATGGCGCTGGTTGGGGCCTGGCTCACCTGGCCCCGCGCCTGGACGGCTGTGGCGTGGAGCGCGATCGCTCTCGTCCTGGCAGTGGTGGGCAATCGTCTCGTAGGGGCACGCCATGGCGTGCCCGTACGACGTGAATTGCTTGCCCAGGCACATGTTCTCGCCGCAGCCGCGCTTTTGCGAGTGTTTGTTGTCAACCTCTACGACGTCGAGACATATCATCACCTCACGCTGCGATCGATTTCAGTATCCCTCGTCGCGGTTCTGCTCTATCTCTGCTCGCGCTGGACGGGAGTCCAGGACTGGGTCGCGACCCGGCGTTTACCGGCCGTCTACTCCTGGGCGGCGTCTACGTTGGTTGCATTGCTCGTGTGGTACGAACTGCGCCCTGCCAGCGTGGCGCTTGGTTGGACGTTATTCGGGTTAGTCCTTTTCGAATACGGCATAACGCGCGGGTGGTTCTGGCTGCGCCTCGAAGGCTACGTGGCGCTCGCTTCGGCGTTTTTGCGATTGTTCTTTGTCAACCTGAATGCTTCCGGCAGCCCGGGTGAGTTGAGCCCTCGCGTATATACTGTTTTTCCCATCGTGCTGGCCTTTTACTACGTGTATGCGCGTCTGGATGGAAACGGTGAATTCGCGAGCGACCGGCGCGTCAAGGCGCAAGACTTGTCCGGCTATTTTGGCACGATTGCCTTGGCCGCCCTTGCGCGGTTCGAGCTTGGGCCGGATTGGGTGATTGTGGCTTGGGCGGCATTAACGCTGGCCCTGGCGGCCCTCGCTTATCGAGCCAAACGGCCGGTATTCCTGCACCAAAGCTACCTCATCGCCTTCGCGGTCCTCTTTCGCGCTCTCTTCCACAACTTCTACGAGCGCAGCTATTTTGCCGCCGATTTCTGGCACAGCCGCTGGTGGTCGGTGGGTTCGACGGTCGCCATTCTGTTTCTGGTGCTCCCGGTTGCGTTCAAGTTTCGGCACGCTCGCGGCAATGCACATGAAGCCAGTCATTCCCGAGAAAGCGGGAATCCGCCTGAACCCAGTCATCCCCGCGAAGGCGGGAATCCGCCCCAAACTCGTCATTCCCGCGAAAGCGGGAATCCATTGGCGAGGGTTGTCGCGGTCCTTGACCGTCACCCTGAACAGCTCTTCTTTTTCATCCCGATTTTTCTACTTACCGTTCTGCTGGCAATGGAAATGAGGAGCGGCATGGTAACAGTGTCATGGGGAGTAGAGGCCGTGGCCGTCTTCGTGTTTGCGCTTTGGGTTGGGCAACGCAGTTTTCGCCTCACGGGTCTCGGGTTGCTCCTGCTCTGCGTGGGCAAGATCATCGCGGTAGACATCTGGGGACTGACCCCTCGCGATCGCTACTTGACATTTATCGTGCTAGGACCATTACTCCTGTTCGTCTCTTACCTTTACACTCGTTACAAGGAGACGCTGCGGCAGTACTTATGAAAACACCGGTTTCACGCAAAGGCGCAAAGCACGCAAGGCTCGCAAAGATCGGGAAGAACTCTGCTGCCCTGTCCCACATAACTCTTGACAATCCCCTCGCCCCCTTGGGGGAGAGGGTGGCGAGCGTAGCGAGCCGGGTGAGGGGGTCGGCAGACACACAAGCATGAAACACAGGCTCGCATTTCTATCCGTCATCGTCCTTACCCTTGCGGCGGTCGTCCTCACTGAGAAGCGCAAAGTGAACGCGCCGGTGAGCCCTGACCCGATATTGTATTCAGTCGCCGACACGGAGCGCGAACTGGGGCGGCTGCCTGTGGCCGTAACTCGCCTCTCAGACCAAGAAGAGATTCAAATCGGCGATGAATTGGCCCGCCGGGGCATCGCGGGTTTCTCGTATAACAAAAGAAGAACCGACCCTGAGTTTGATGAGGTAGAGACTTACCTTAATCAAGTCGGCTTGCGCGTCGCCGCGCACGCGCATCGCAAGCTGCCGTATCGTTTCCATTACATCCCGAGCTCCGATTTCATCAACGCCTTTGCGCTGCCCGGGGGACACGTGTTCGTCGGGGCGGGAATCATGGACTTGATGGACAGCGAGGATGAACTTGCCGATATTCTGGGACACGAGATCGAGCACATTGACCATTACCACTGCGCGGAGCGAGTGCAGGTCGAGGCGCGGCTCCGCCACCTGCCGCTCGGTGCATTGGTCGCGCTGCCCGTGCAACTTTTTGAGGTGGGCTACTCGAAAGAGCAGGAACTCGAGGCCGACCGCGAAGGCACACGGCTGGCTGTCCAGGCCTCGTACTCGCCGCTGGGGGCCATCCGGATGTTCGAGGCGTTCGACCGCCTCTACCGCGAACAAACCGCCGCTGCGCACTCTCCCCAGGAAGAGCTCACGCAAGTGGCGCTCGGTACTCTCGAGGGCTACTTCCGTTCTCATCCCCAACCTTCTGAACGAATCGATCAAATCCAGCGGATGATCGCTGATGAGCACTGGGGAAACCTGACGAGTGAGCGTCCGCTTGAGGTGGCCTATGTTTTCTGGACCAAGCGCGCTCAGCGTGCGTACTCAATGGGCCGGTACCAAGAGGCGGCGGCGCTCGCGGAGCGCTCGGCGGAAGCGCACCCAGGGCAGTCACTTGCGTGGCAGGTTCTCGGCTCTTCGAATTTTGCTTTGGCTAATTTCTCGCAGGCTGCTGCGGCTTATCGGAAGCTGCTGGACTCCGCGCCTGAGAACGATGACCACCTCCGTGAATACTCCGGTGCGCTGGCTGCCCGCGGCGACCCCTCGACTGGAGTCCGGGAGTTGCAGGAATGGCTGGCGGCGCACTTCGAGGGACCTGCGCTGGCGATGAAGTGCGTGGAACTTGCCGGCCTCATGCTGCTTGCACATGACAAAGCAGGGGCGGATCGTGTTATAGCTCAGCTCAATATGGCATACGGCACGGAATTGCCGCCGAATGTCGACGGCGATCTCGGGTGGTGGAGTTACAGGGCTGGGGATTACTCCGCCGCCTTGAGTCGCTTGACGCGAGCCGCACAACAGCGCCCTGGTGACTCGAGATTCAATACACAATTGGGCTGGGTCCTTATCGAGCAGCGCAATTACGAGGGCGCCCTCGCCAGGTTCGGCCAAGAGGCGCCACCGCCGCCGACGTATGGTGGAAACATGGTTCCCCGGACGCGGGGCGAGGCGGGACTTCGCATGGGCAGCGCCGTTGCTTTTTGGCTGGCGCGGCAGAAGGATGAGGCGCTGAGTCAGTTTTCGATGGCCGTTCAAGGGCGGCCGGAGTGGCTCAATCCTGGCTGGACCAAGGCGCTCTACTCTCCGACCGTGGCCAAAGCGATAGCTGAAATGCAGGCAGAGCAGAAGAAGCGTCGAACTGCGGCGCGGCAGCCGTAGGGGCGACCGGAGGCCCTGAAAGGGCCTTCGGT
>CAWIUZ010000258.1:0-17529 GCA_963838915.1 uncultured Acidobacteriota bacterium | reverse complement strand
GCTGAGAGCGTACGTTCTGTGGGCCCCCGCGACCAACCCTCACGGGGAAGTCACCGGCCGAAAAATCGAACGGATGACGAAAGAATTCCGCCTTCTACCTTAATTCAGCCCCGACTGGGTAAGTTTCACCGCGCAGTAAGCGGAGGAGGACCCGCAAAGCGTCGTGGACGTGCCCAGCGTAGTGAAATAGATGCTCGAGGCTTGTGCTTCGGAGTTAACGTTGTCGATCACCGGGCCGCTAGTGCCGCCCGTCGCGCTTGGATAAGAGATGGGCGAGCCCGAGATGGCGGAATGCCCGCCGGTGGTGCTGAGCGTAAAGCCGTACAAGTCGCCGAAGGTGCTCAGGCCTTCGCCGAAGAAGAGATAGTCGGTCGAACTAGTGGTGTTATAAAACTCGGTGAACGGGGAGCACTGGCCGTGGCCGGTGTCGTTGATGACGCCGGTGCCCTGCGCGACCGGCGTTCCCGTCAACGCGCCGTTGGTTCCACTCGTGGGGACCTCCCACAATTCCGCTCCCGAATTCCCTCCGGTCCTCCTGCCGCACACCCACAAGTGACCCGTGGCAGGGGAGTTGTAGTAGGAGTTGTCGAAGGCCGGCGCGTGGGTGGGGAACAACGTGCCGCTATCGCAACTGGAATCGCCCGCTCCCACGGTCGCCGAGTGGGTAGTTGTAAAGGGGCCGGCGGTGGTGGCTTGTCGCACAACCGTGTTATCCGACGGGTCGTCCGTGACGTACTCGTACACCCAACCGTTGCCGCTGTCCACAATTGGCGGGTCTACAAGCTCACCGTTGGCTGCCCCGCTGCAGGAATTGTCACCGACGTCGAGCGTTCCCGCCACGGCGGAGAAACTGCTCGCAGTCACCGCATAGAGATTGCCGCTGACTCCTCCACCAACAAACACGTAGCCGCTGCTGGTGTCATATACGGGCCCGGTCAGCACGTTTCCTGACGAAACACTCAGGGATTTAACCGACGGCGTGCCGGAATTGAGCACCGGGGTCACCTTGTATAACGTTCCGTTGTCGTCTCCGACGTAAACGATATCGTTGAGGTAGTCGTAAAAGGGCGAGGAGTTGGTGATCGAGTGGGACCCCAACGCGATGGTAACCAGGCAGGAACCGCTCGAGCAACTGCTTACGCCCGTTCCAGTACTCAGTATATTCGCGGGCGCCTTGCTGGCAATGGGCGTCCCACCGTCTGCGCTTTTCCAAACCAGCACGTGAAGATAAGAACCTGTCGAAGTGCTCTCGACGTAGATCACTTTTGTGCCGTCGAGCGAAAGCACCACCGAGGTTGTCACCGTACCGCCGTGGTTGGTGCCATTGTAGGCCCAATAAGGCTGCGCGGCTGTGTACGGGCTGCAGGAGGTTGAGGAGCTTCCCGAATAGAGCTGGTTGAACGCCACCACGTTGCCTTGGCCGCCCGTGGCGCCGGTGTGATTCAATCCGTACACCACAAAATCATTCGCGCAACTCGGCGCCTGGTTAACATAGAAGGTGAACTTGGCGGGAAACATATTCTCTGCCACCGTGCCCGCACCCAAGGAAACGGCCCAATCGCGCTGCGACTTGGGCGTCCGCTTTTGGACGGAATCGGCCTGCGGTTCCGCGGCCGGCGCGCCCGGGCGGCCCGCCAAGCTGGACAAGCTCTGCCCAGCGGCGGCGCGCGGCGCGGGGCTGCGCTTCAGTTGCTGCATGATGTAGCGCGGGTCGTTGACGATCCGATACCACTGCGCCATGCGTCCCTGCGCCAGCGCTTCAACCGCCGTGCCGGGATTCGAGAACATGACGTGGCGGGTTGTCCAATCGTCCACCAAGCCGAAATGCGGCAATTGCTCGCTGCGGGTCAGCATGCTCCCCGCTAAAACCATGCCCACCGCCCCTGCCGCAACGCACAGCTTCAACGAAAGTCGCTTCGTAAATCTCATGACCGTTCCCTCCCTGATTCTGACTTTGTCCTTAGCTTCGGTTCGCCCGCCATCTCCGCCATCCAGGTGGGGTTTGCTGATTCTCTAAACCGGATTCTTGCCCTCTTATACCAGTATCTCCTCAGGATTCCCAGTACCCGCAGAGGTAATGGTTTGTTGTATATAGAACCCGAGAAAGTAATTCGGCCTGGGTCAAGCCGGGGTGGCGGAGCGTAGTCGCTCATGCCCGTCTGCTGACGGGCACCCAGAAAGCATGATGACGACTCCCCTCCTCAGCTAAGGAGGGGGTAGGGGGTGGTTGGTGCCGTCGTGGTGCTGGCACCCACCACCCCTGCCCCTCCTCCCGTTGAGGAGGGGAGTCATTTTCAGGGCAGGGTTCCAGTTTGAAATGGTATGGCCATCTTGGCGGTGAACTTACACGGACAGGGCTGCCCGGGCCACTTCAATTCGAGGAGTCTCAGGGGATGGGGATTCACGCCGTGCGTTGAAAATAAAACCTAGCGAAATTCCCCGCTGCGTTCTCGGGTATTACGCCATTCCCGCGAAAGCGGTAATCCGTTGGCTTCTCGACCGACAAGGGATTCCCGCTTCCGCAGGGATGAGAAGGCGGCTTTTCTTTGCGGCCTTTGCGCACTTTGCGGCTTGGCGTGAAACCGGTCTGCCCGTCGAAAGACAAATCCGCGGCTTCCCAGCGGCGTGAAACGCTCAGAATCTTCGACGGCTCAACTACTGTGTTTGTGGAAGCTGCATTGTTCAGAGCCCTAAGTCAGGTAGGTTATTAACGAGTAGCTTGCACTTGCGTAACACGAGCGCCCGCTCCAACCCCCATGGGGGTTCGCCCGCTGCGCGCTTGACACCGTTCACTCACAGGTCACCCATGCCAGAGGGCCGCTACGAAGACTTCCGGTTGAAGTGGCACTCCCCCTCTGTACCTTGCACCTTGCCGCAGGTCAGCGCCTGCACCTCGAAGACACGCTCGTAGCGCACCACCGGCTTTTGATAAGGCCGCTTCGGCGTTGCTCTTGCTTCACTGTCGGTGGCCAATCCCTTGCTTTTGTCCGATTCAGTCATCGCGACCTCTCTGATTTTATGCTCTCTGTTCAAACCGGGTGGCGCATGCCTCGCCTTGTGCCGTAAGCATGCGCCCTTGCGAATTGCCGACTGACGCACGCGCCTCCGCTCAAGGCGGGTCTCATGGCGCCAGTGCCGACTGCGAGGCTTGGATGCCGCAGGAGCCAGAACCGCCGCTCGTGGCGCAGGTCTGGCTCGCCAGCGTGGAGAGATAGACCTGCGACGATCCCGCGACAGTGCCCGACTGGTTGTTATCAACTATGACGCCGCTGGCGCCCCCGGCCACGGCCAACCCATCGGAGGGTGTCGTGGCAGCGGCAACGAAGTTGTAAAGGCAGGCGCCGGTGCATTTGTTGCTTCCTGACGCAATCACACTGCCGTTCGCGGTTACGCTCAAGAAAAGCCAGTCAGTAGTGTTGTCGTCGAACTCAGTAATCGGCGAGCACGTCGCCGCGCCATTGGTGATGATGGCGACAACCGTGGCGGTATTGCTGAAGCCCGTGTTCATCGCTAACTTCCACAGGGTCGGGTATGTGCTACTGCCGGAGCTGGTGCTGGTGGCGAGGGCGCACCAATAGAGATTACCGTTGCTGTAGGTAGTGTGTCCAACGTCGAACGCCCCGTCGTAAACTGCCAGGGTGCTGGAACCATTGCTCGAAAACGAATTGGCCGTACCGTAACTGCTGACGCCGCTCGTGGCCGTGAACCGGTTTATATACGTACCAGAGCCAGAATGTTGGCCAAAAGTGTATATGTACGACGTCGATGTGCTGTTGGAGTCGAGAAGCGGTGTGTCCGTAAATCCGCCATTGAAATCCATCTGGGATGATGTCCCCTCGACGGTGCCGGATGAGTTGACCGAGAACAAATAGCCCGAGTTATCGCAGACATAGATTAGATTGGAGTGGGTTGCGTCGCCGGTATAACTCTGGGGATCCACCACCGCTCCGGTCAGATGGGTGCTGGAGTGGCTGCTCACTGTTGTAGACCACGCCTGGGTCGGGCTTCCCCGAAAGGCGCCGGTAATCTGGTGCAGATGGCCGCCATCATCCCCAACGTACATCCTGTCGTTCGAGTAGTCGTAAAAGGGCGGAGAGTTGGTGTCGGTGGTGCCGAGAGTGAGCGTTGTAGCGCAAGGCGCGGTGCAGCCTTGATAGCTGGTGTTCGCGACCGGGGTGACCGTGGTGACCGTGCTGCTGGCCGTACTCGGCATGCGCAGCAGCACCAGATATGACGTGCCGCTTACGGTTTCGACAAACGCCACCTGGGTGCCGTTGAAGTCGATCACAGGGGAGAGCGTGGCGGTCCCATTGGTCGAACTCACCGGTACGTTGTAGGCCCAATAGACTTGCGGGACGGGGCTGCTACAGCCGCCTGAGTAGAGGTTGGTGTAGGCCACGATGGTGGCCTGGGAGCTGGTGCCGAGAGTACCCGTGGGATAGACGACGTAATCACTGCAATTGGCGCTAGTGGGCAAGAAGCCGAACTTGGCGGGATACTGGCCTGCTTTCAACCCGCCGGTGCCCAGCTTCTCGCTCCAGTCGGATTGGATTTTCTCCTTTACCCACCTGGGAGGCCTGAAACCTTTCACAGGGCTGAAGAATCCTCCCAATCGGTCCGCGCCTAGACGCTCGGCCGCGTCAGCTTCGCGGTTTTGGAACAGGTCATTCATCCTGGCAACAAGATCGGCGTAAGGCCCCCGCAGCAGCTGCCGCCGCTTCAACTGCTGAATGACGTAGCGAGGCTCGTCCACGACGCTGAGCCACTGCTCGTGCCGACCATCTCTGATTGCGTCCTCTTCAGTTCCGGGGTCGGTGAAATTCACGTGATGGAAGCTCCAGTCATCCGGCACTCCGTGCAGTTCCATCTCCTCTTGCGGCCCGTAAGTCAGGATCGGAACGTGCATACTGCTCTGGGGGTTCGCCATTCGGCCGCGCTGCTGGCCGGACATAAAGACGGTGAGTCCGGCGACGACAGTGAAAACGACCAGGGCCATCCATGGGCGCATGAACCAACGGCTCTTTGATCTCATTGCGTTCACCTCCAACCCAGCAATCGACTTGAGTAATATTGTCCTATCACACCCAACTTTAAAATCCAACAGTACTTCAGTCACGGTACCGGCAGGCTCAGCGCGACGTTTCTTTTAGGCGCTGCAGCGGGGCTTGCGAAGCTGGCGCGATGAACCTGGCGTGCCGCAAATGCAGGGGTGCCTGCCCACACTTCACGCCATGTTCGGGCACATCTCACAACCGCACTTAGGCCGCAAAGAGCGGCCAAACAGATGAACAAAGTAAGAAATTATCTCATGCCCCCTGAAATAGAAGGCGGACCCTAGTAGACCTTATTAGGGGGCGGTTGTCAAGTACGAAGTAGTATATTACCTAAATGGTGGCAACGGAAAGGCGGGGAACTCGGACCCAGTCTTTGGACAAAACGTCATGCTGCCGCTATCGGATCGTGCTGGCTTAGCCGCTCAAAGGCGCATAGTGACGGACATTATGACCGAAAATTTCATGATCATTCCGCTCCCCGCTTTGCCTGGGAATTACTGCCCCGCGCCTTGAAGGACGGGTCGAGGAGCGTCGCCATACGCCGAGGTTGCCGCCCTTGACACCTTCTGCTTTGAAAATGCTTGTGCCGAAGGCACCTTGGAGTGCGGTAGCGTCAGCTACCGCCGCTCGCTCGAATTCCAGTGCGGCAGCTTTGCTGCCGCACTCCATGACGGTCTACGCATTTTCATGCTTTCTGGGTGTCCGGCAGCCGACGGGCATGAGCGACTGCTCTGAAAACGTGTACGGCCTAGGGCTTTCCCTACCCCGTTCACTTGGGGACGGCAAGCCGCCCCCCTACGAGTTTCTTGAAGACCGCCTTCGCGGCGCTGATCTGAGGCTGGCTGATCAACGATCACCAGCCACCGACGCGCCCAATTGGGTTCGCCAATCGCCCGTCAAAGGGGCTTACGCGGCCATTACCACAGTGCTATTGTTCAAGAATACCTTGACACGCTGTTTGCATAATGGTAACTTGTGTATCCGTTGCTCATTGGGCGCGACCTAAAGCCCGAACAAGGGTCCGGGGGATCCTCCCCTGGGTGGCATTTCAGATAGATGATAAGATCATATAGAGGTGCTCTGTTGGAAGCCGACGGGTAGTCAGGCACCGATGTGCATTGTCGCGGGGACAATTACATTTGTTATGAATTCAACGTCCAGCTCTTCGACATTACCTGAGAACACCTGCGTTGGGCAACCGATTTAATTTGCCGGTTAGGCTCATATCGGCACCTTCGGCCCTGCTCCACGAGGTGACAACAGGCTGATCACTCGTTGGAAGTCAAGGGTTGAGGGGTCTGATTAGGGTACTATTACTTGTGCGCCAATTTGGGTGTACGTTTGTACCGTTGCAGGGAGAGCCGTTTAGGGTGATAACCCTAACAGGAAGGGGCGGAGACCGTTGACATTTGCGGGAGGCCATGTTTGCTCTCCTGTAAGTCACAGGGCGGAGCTGTATAGAGCCCTTGGCGGGGGAGTTTCCACGGACCTGTGGCCCACCCGAGCGAACGGAAATCCGCGTTGTCGTCCCCGCGAAAGCGGGGACCCACTGTTCCGCCAATGGATTCCCGCTTGCGCGGGAATGACGTGTTTTTAGGAGAGCCGGAGGCCTGGCATCCGCGCGCACGGTTGCGGGGCGCAAACGTCCCTGCATTGGTTCATCGGCAGGGAGAGCAAGAGTGCTTTAATGCGCATCGCAGACCATGGTTTCAATTTCCACAGTTTAAGGAGTAACGAGCATGGCATGGGGAATGAGCGGATTGCCATCACGCATCGAGGTGGCCGGGAGCGTTGGTGGTAGGGTACTTGGGCGCTTACAGTTGGCGACGCTGGCAATGCTGTTCGTGAGCCTGGCTGGTCTTATTGGGGCTCCCAAGGTTTTGACTGCGGCTTCCCAGCAGGAGACAACCGGAGCCGGAAGCGGCAGCGGGCAGCAGCCCTTCACAAGTGCGGAGACGATCATTTCCGCCAATGATCTGCTCTTCATCCAGGTGTTCGATGTGGAACAGATGACGCGCGAATACCGCGTGAATGGGGCTGGGACGGTAGACTTCCCGCCTCTCCCCGAGCCGGTACAGGTTGCGGGTCTGACGCCCGGGCAGGCGGCGAAAGCTATCGAAAAGAAGTGCATGGAAGCGGGAGTGCTAAGTCACCCCCAAATCAGCGTTACGGTTCGCGAATCGCGAGTTCACTCGGTGTCGGTCTCGGGCGCTGTAAGGGCCGCGCAAATCTATCCGGTGTTCGGCCGCATCTCGCTCTTGGACCTTCTCGCTCAAGCCGGGGGACTGGCGGATGATGCAGGCGGGACGGTAACCATCACGCGCGGCGATACCTCCCGCCTGGTGGCGGCGGCAAGTCCGGGAGCCGCTGGGGACGACACGAAATCGGCTTCCTCACCCGCCGCCGTGACCATCAATCTTCGGCAGTTGATGGATACCGGCGATGAGAAATTAAACATGGACGTTTATCCCGGCGACCACGTCACGGTGTCGCGCGCCGGGCTCGTTTATGTCGTAGGGGCGGTAAGCAAGCCGGGCGCCTATTCGCTGGCCGATGCGCGGCAGGATATGACGGTTTTGAGGGCTCTTGCCTTAGCGGGGTCCCTTGCCCCATACGCAAAGACCAAGAGTGTGGTGCTTCTTCGCCCGGACGCCGCCGCTCCCAAGGGCCGGGACGAGATTCCCATTAACCTGCGCGCCATGCTGAAGGGTGATATTTCGGACCGGCCACTGCAAAGCAACGATATCCTGTTTGTCCCCGACAGCACCGCCATGAAGGCGCTCCACCGGGGCGCCGACGTTGTGGCGATGGGTGTTTCGTTTGCGGGAGCTGCCGCGATCATGCCCTGACGCTTTCTGTCTACGCGGGCGGCCTTTGCGTTGTGATGTCATGCAGGCCGCCCGGACCTCCGCGCGGGCGGAACACCCGCAACACTTCGAAGTTTTTGATGAATTTAGCAAAGGCGGTGTCTCGATATGGCTGAACACGAAGAATTAGTCCCCACCCAACCGCGACTTCCGGAGAGGGTACCTCGCCGGATGAATGAGACGATCGACGCGGGACCGGAGGGCACCGAAGGCTATTCCTATCTTCGCGCCTACTGGCTGATTCTGATGAAGCGCCGCTGGGCGGTCCTCACGGTCGTGACCCTTCTGGTCACCCTGGTAACGATGATTTCATTAAGGATGCGGCCGGTTTACGAGTCGACGGCGCGAGTCGAGGTTGATCCCGACACCCCTCAAATCCAGTCGCTCAACGATCTCTTTCGGGGCGAGCCTGGTTACGCGGATGATACTTTCCTGCAAACCCAGGTTAATGTGCTGAAGAGTGAAAACCTGGCCTGGCGGACCATTCAGGAGCTCGACGTGGCGGGTAAGGGAGAATACGCTCTGGGTGGACAAGACGGCAAGGCCGCGCAGCCGATTTCTCCGGAGGCAGCCCAAAATGCGCTCATTCAGATGTTCCGGGGACACCTGCGTGTCCAGTTGATTCGCGACAGCCGCATGATCGAAGTGACTTTCGCCAGCACTGACCCCCGGTTCGCGGCCCGGGCCGCGAACGCCCTGGTGAACAATTACACGGAATACAATTTCCATCAGAAATATGACGCCACGCGGCAAGCTTCGGGATTCATGGAGCAGCAACTCGACGAGTTGAAAGCCAAGGTGGAGAAGTCCCAGCAAGCCCTGGTGGATTACGAGCGCAAGAACCTGATCGTGGATCTCGGCGACAAACAATCGGTGGTTGAGCAGAGGCTCTCCGGCTTGAGCACCGATTTGACTTCCGCCCAAAGCGAGCGTATGCAAAAGCAAGCGCTTTACGAGTTGGTGAGCTCCAACGACTCCGAGGCCGCGCTCACCACTCAGGACCCGCTGCTGGAAACCCTGGACGAAAAACACGCCGCCTTGCGGGAAGACTATGTGGACGCCGTCGGGCAGTACGGTCCCAACTTTCCTAAAGTCAAGAGGCTCCAGGACCAACTGAACGAAGTCCAGTCCATGATGGACCACGAACGCAAGCGCTTGATCACGCGCATCCGCGACGACTACCAGACGGCTCTCGGCCGGGAAAGGCTCTTGTCTGCCGCGGTGGCCCACGGGAAGGAGGAAGTGGGAAAGCTCAATCAACTTTCCATCGAGCACAACCTCCTGAAACGAGAGTTTGATACCAACCAGCAGCTTTATTCCAGCCTGCTCCAGCACCTGAAAGACGCTACGGTCTCCGCGGGTTTGCGGGCCACCAACATCCACCTGGTCGATTCGGCGCTGGTTCCCTCCTACCCGGTGCGGCCCAGGGTTCTGTATAACGTTGCCATCAGCTTTCTGGTGGGACTGGTGCTGGGGATTGCACTCGCCTTCATCCAGGAGAGCATGGATACTTCCATCAAGAGCGCCGAGGACTTGGAGCGGCTCGTCGGCGTTCCGACCTTGGCCGTGGTCCCCATGGCGCGCGCCTCCTGGCTGACGAGGACCAAGGACAAGCTCCGGCCGGAGAACTCGGTGGAATCGATCGTCTTGAGGCACCCGACCTCCTCGTTGGCCGAGTCTTACCACATTCTGCGCACCGCGATTCTGCTTTCGACTGCCCCGGCCCCGCCGCAGGCATTGCTGGTGACCAGCGCGCAGCCCGGCGAGGGAAAGACCTGCACGGCGCTCAACCTCGCTATGGGACTAGCCCAGCGGGGCGTGCCGGTGGTGCTTGTGGACGCTGACATGCGGCGCCCCGGCATTGCCCGCGCCCTCGGCGTCAGCGTCAATGGCGCGGGGCTGAGCACGGTTCTTGCCGGTGGACATACCCTGGACGAATGCCTGCATCAGTTTGAGCAGGTCCCCAATCTTTGGGTGCTGCCAGCCGGCCCGGAAGCCCCCAACCCGGCGGACCTGCTGTCTTCGCCTACCATGCACAAGGTTTTGGCAGAACTGCGCAGTCGGTTCACGCACGTCGTCCTGGACTCCGCCCCCTTGTTGATGGTAACCGACGCCACCATTCTTTCCGGTATGGTCGACGGCACGGTGCTGGTAGTAGAGAGCGGTGTGATGGCGCGCCGCGGCCTGGCGCGTGCGCATAAAATCCTGCAGAGCGCCGGGGGAAGAATCCTGGGCGGCGTCCTCAACAAATGGGATGCGCGCAGCGAGGGCTACTACGCCTATTATGGCTCCTACTATCGCGGCTATTACCGCGCCTATTATGGGAACTATTACCAACGCCGCTACGGAGCGAAGTCAAAGTCCTGAAGTTGCCGGCTGATCGCCCGGGCGCTTGGTTGATTTAATGAGCGCAATTTCAGGCGGCCCTGGGAAGGGCGGGGCTTTAGCCCCGCCGCAGGGTTGCAGGGCTTGGAAGGGCCTTTAGGCCCTGAAGCCAAGCCGCTTCAGGGGCTGAAGCCCCGTAATTACCTCGCGAGATTAGCGGCGGGGCTTCAGCCCCGCCCTTCCGCTTCCGGCGAGTAAGTTCGCCTACTAACCCGGCCAAGCCCAGGCGATCTGAAGCTGAACCCGTCCTTCCGCCCGGACGTCTCCGCTGCTGGGCGGGCATTCTTATGGCTCCCCACAAACCGCTCAAAACGTGCGGACTTCGCCCGAGTTGCGTGGCGAGGTAAGCGCATGTGCGAAATCTCTCGATCCGTGTTGGAACAAGCCGCCTGCCCTCCGGCCACGTCCCTCGGCGCACGCGGCGCGCTGCGGCGGCTGAGTCTCGAACTCCTGGGCCTTCGAGACGCGCTGCCCGCGGGAACTTTTGCTCGCTACTTACTGTGCTGTGTGCGGTCTGCGCCGAGAATCTATGCCGCCCGGAAACTCGCCCCGGCGGATCCCCTGATGAAGGGCAAGGTGAGAGTTACCTACCATGGCGCCCAGATCGCGATCAATCTGGCCGAGGTCGACGCATTTCTTCCCGGCGACACGCCCACCTTCGCGAACATCCGGGAGATGTACGGCCGGGATGTTTACCTGAGATTTTTCGACCTCTCGCGCATCCCGATGCTGAATGTGATCGACGCAGGCGGGAACCGCGGTCTGTTCACGATTTATGCCGCGAAACGCGCGCAGAAGGTCATTTGGGTTGAGATGCAGCCCCAGTATCTCGGCGCGCTGAATGCGCTCATTTCAAGCAACACGCCGAATGCCAAAATCGAACCTCTCGAGGGCATACTGGTAGGCAGGAGCGACGCCCTCCCGGTATTTTGGCGCAAGACGATGCGCCAGGAGGGCGGCCTCAGAGATGGGGCGTATACGCTCGAAAACCTGATGGAAACGTATCATCTCAATCCCATCTCGTTCCTGAAGATGGACATTGAAGGCGCGGAGTTCTCAGTCTTTGCTCCCCCTTGTCGATGGATTCAGGGATTGCAAAACCTTGCCATGGAAGTCCACCGGCAGGCCGGGGACCCTGCCGA
Organism: uncultured Acidobacteriota bacterium; assembly: GCA_963838915.1. GTDB lineage: Bacteria > Acidobacteriota > Terriglobia > UBA7540 > UBA7540 > CAVROP01. The sequence continues at coordinate 6,081 of CAWIUZ010000258.1, read as the reverse complement.
AATTGTGTCGCGCTTGGCCACGAGCGGGTTCCAGGTAATGACCGCGGACGCGCAACTCCGGCGATGCCCGGTTGAGCGCGCGAGCTACATCTACGCCTCGCGAACCGGCGCGCTCTCCGGTAGCCTCTTGCACTAATCATGAAAGCGGGCCATCTCATAACTTCCGCCGCCCGGCAAACCCGCGGGATTCTCTCGCCCGTCCGCAACCTGGCCAGCCGTCCCGAGCGCGGGCTGCTACGGCTCCTGCCGGCGCGGCTATTACCGTGCTTATTATGGCAACCCTTACAGCCGCTACGGTAAGAAGTCGAAGTCTTGAAGCTGCCGGCTGGTCACGCTATCGACACTTGTTTCTAACCGCGGGATACTTGCTCAGTCTCGGGTCGCGCTTACCGGCCCTGCTGTTTGCCCCGCGCGGATTCTTTTACAACACCGATGAACTGACGATGGGGCTCAGATCGCTGGATAGTTTTATTGGCGTGCCTGTCGTCAGCCTTGCCTGGCCGGGAAGCATCCTCAATCTTCTGTCTTTGCCGGTGTTTCTCGTTGATTTTTTGCTCTCGTCTCATCTGCCGAGGACGCTCCCGCAGGGCATCAGCCTGTTCGCCGACTACTTAGCGCACGCCTATGCCGACCCTCGTCACAGTATTCTCTTGGTGAGATGGATTGTCGCGATAACGTGTAGTGTCAGCCCCATCCTGGCGTACTACATCGGAGTCCGACTAAGCAAGTCGCGTTTCGTCGGGTTCGCTTGCGCGGTACTGGTGTCATTCCAGCCTACCTTTTATCAAGAGTCTGTAATGGCCGCGGGGGACGCTGTCAGCATTACCTTTGCTCTCGCGGCGATCCTTTGCCTGCTGCGCGAAACGGGCCGGCGCTCGGCGGCTTGGGCGGGTTTTCTGATGTCGGCGGGATTGGCCGCCAAGATCACCGTAGCAAGCCTGATTGTGCTTCCGGTGCTGCTCATTCTGCTGGAGAGGCCCCTAGCGTTTCGCGAGCGGGCTGGCCTGCTGCTCCGTTTTTCCGGGGGACTTGCCGTAGGGTTCATGCTGTGCTGCCCGTACGCGTGGACTGAGCCCGTGCGGTTCGCCAAGGCTGTCGCCGGAAACCTCAGCAAACCCGGCTCGGCGGGGAATCTTGCCGCTTTCTTCTCCACTTGGAGCGAGGCGATGGGGATTACGTATTCTGCCTTGGCTCTGTTTGCCGTCCTGGGCGGAATTTGCCTGCTCCTCTTCCGCCAGGAGACGCGCCTGGTGATCGCCTCGTTTGCAGCTTTGATCGCTACCCTCGCGCCCCCGTTTCTACACGCTACCACGGCCTACCCAAGGTATTTTCTTCCCGCCTTGCCGTGCCTCGTAGTGCTGCTCGCCGTGGCATTCCGGATTTTCAACTGGGACTACCCTCGTGTTCGCCGCTGGCGCGTCCCCGCCTTGGCGCTGGTGGCGCTCGCCGGCATTGCGTCCTGCGGCGAGACGTGGGCTCGCGAGCGGTCTCTGCGGGGACCCGATGAATTTGCTTCGGCTGTCAAAGTCATCCAAACCCTTCCCAGGGAGACCACATTGTTTCTCCCCGAAGAGGCGCTCTTGACTTTCGAGGTCCCGCTTTCACAGCAAGACTGCCTGCCAATGCGGGACCGTGCCCGGCAGGGTCTTGAAAGCGAGGACGACGTTCTCGAGTTTGCGCAAGCGCGCGGAATTCCTTCCCGCTCGGCCAGGGTAATCCTCTGGAGCCTGAACGAGCAGGAACAAGCGGATTACCGCCGCCTCGCCGCAGCCTGCACCGTGGCACCGCCCGATTCAAGGTCCATTTATTTCTATTATGCGCCCTACGATGCGAGAAACGACCCGCGAAACGTGAATGCCCGGCGCGTCTCGCTCGCCACCATGGACCTTGCCGCGGCGATCCAGGCAATCCAACATACCGGCGATGCGGCAATCCTCGTTCCGTTCGCGGTTGCGTCCCTGGGGAAACCCCTTTGGAGCGGCGCGCGATGGCGTTGGTACCGGCGCTGAACCACAGGGAATGGCCATACTATTGTGAGCCGGCCATTGATTGCTTCGGAAATCGCGTGAAGTTTCTATGCAGGGGAAGGGCCGCCGAATGCCGCGAAGGACACCGAACCAGCTATCCAGGCTTCAGCCCCGCAGGGGCTGGACATGAGTAGCTGGGGGCAGCGCCCCCGGAAACTTGGCCCCCTCACCCCCTTTCCCCTCTCCCCGCAGGCGGGGAGAGGGGTGTCCGTCAACTGACGGACGGGGTGTGGGGCTTGGTCCGGGGGTTTCACCCCCGGCTACTCAATTTGCTCCCCTCCGGGGAGCGCGGCTTCACGCGCAGTCGACTGCCCCCGTGCTATTCGCGTACAGAAGGTTTTGAAACGGCTTCTAGTGGCCATGCATTAATATCCGAGCCAAGCTGATGGAAGCTCCTCACGCGCTCAAGAGAAACCTGGCCAAATCCGTTCGCTGGAGATTTCGTAGAGTCTACAAGCATCTGGCGGAAACGGATTGGTATTGGCAAATCTTCAGCCCAGGGGACGACAGGACTGCTTATATCATTGGACTGTTCGGTTCGGGAAGGCTCTACGTCAATGATCTGATCGAGCGGCATATTGGAAAAAGGGCCCGGTACTTCAGGGATAGGATCTGCCTCCATCGAGGTCCGACGTCGATGATCTACAGCGGTCATGCTACCGTCGCGCACCTTTCTCGCGCGCAAACGCCTCCTGAAGTCACGAGCCGCATCCTGGAAGCTGTCCGATTGCGATATGCTGACTTGATTTTTCTCTATCGTCATCCGCTCGATTCACTACTGACCAATTGGGTTTTCTGGTCGAGCCGGGTGCGCGGCGAGCCGGGAAGTGTTGTCTCATCTGCGTACAAGAATATCGACGACCTGTGTGCTGACTTGGAGCGGAACTTTGCCACATTCGTGGCCTTTGCCGAGGGCGACCCAGCTTTTTTCGCAGCGGCTCCAGGCCCGCCCTTCCTGTCCTTCTCGCAATACACTGAAGAAATTGAACTCCATCTTCGATTCGCCACCCTCTCCTTGCGCTTTGAGGACTTCATGATCGATCCGCTGAAGGAGTTCTCCAAGATCGCTAAGATCATTTCGGTTGATCTTGATTTGAGCCGTGCGCACTTCGAAGCCCCGCGATCCAAGCCCTCTCGCTACCTGGTGGTCAAAGAAGCAGTCCCCCGATTCAAGGCTTTCGCGGAGCGGCTGGATACCGAAACCAAGAAAAGGATTGAAAGAATCGGTTATACCGTCTAAATCGCGGCGCGCGGTGGCGCTGGTACCGGCGCTGAATCTCTGCGGCTCAGCAGTTGAACAGGCTCATGAAACACTCCCACTCGACAAGCGGGCAAGAGCAGTAGAGCACGACAGGACAGAAGCGCCCCATGTACCGGAAAATCAAGTCAGCACTAAGGCGTCTTATGCCTGCGCCCGTGAACGACCTGTACTCCGCTTTTCGCGCCCGGCAGATCCAGGGGCGATATAAGTCGCTTAGTTGCGCAGACGCGTTTGACAGGATTTATGCGACTGGCTTCTGGGGCGGCGGGGCGAGTGCCTCAACCCCACACTCCGGATTCGGCTCCAGGGGCCGCTGGGCGTCGGAATACTGTACGCTGCTGGAGGGGCTACTGCGCAGCTTTCGAACTGCGACCGTCGCTGACTTGGGTTGTGGCGACTTCAGCGTAGGCGAGGTTATCGCGGGAATGGTGGCAGACTATGTTGGTGTCGACATTGCCGAATCGGTGATTGCCCATAACGTGCGCGCCTACGCTAGTGATCGCGTGCGTTTTGTCCGTGCGGACTTGACCCATGACCCCTTACCTCCGGCAGACGTAGCCCTCGTACGCCAAGTCTTGCAGCACCTCAGTAACGCCGAGATACAGGCCGCGCTCCGGAACATCGTCAGCACGTACCCGATTGTATACGTCAGCGACGAGGTCTACACGGGGCCCAAATGCGTGCCGAACCTCGATATGCCACACGGCCCGTCGACGCGGGTGCATTTCCGGTCAGGAGTTTTTATCGATCGCCCTCCGTTCAATCTGCCGGCGAAGTTCGTAAGCGATATCTACTGGGGATTAACAGTTGTCCTGCGAACCTGGGAAGTTTGTGCCCCGGGCCGGGAATTGAAATGAGCGCACGGGCTGCAATCGAGAAAGTCCACGACTCGTTCGGTCGGCAGGCTTCCGCCCTATGGTTCAAGGTCCGCCACAGCCGCCTGGTCGATAATATCGTTGCGCTATACGTCGTGCAGTTCGCGAACTACCTCGTGCCGCTTATTATCATTCCCTACGTCGTGCGCGTCTTAACCCCCAGCGGCTACGGCCTGGGGACCTTCGCGATCTCGTTTGCCAGCTTCTTCGGGACCATAGCCGAGTATGGCTCGAATCTCACCGCCAGCCGGGCGGTGGCCGTCGGCCGCGCCAATCTCCAGGAAGTCTCGCGGATTGCCACGGAGGTGATGTTCGCCAGAATCTTTTTGTGGGTCAATTGCGCCGGGGTTTTTTGGATCCTGATCTCCGTCGTGCCGAAGCTGCAGGGCAACAAGCTCATTATGTGGATGGGGTTTCTCTATTTTTTCACGTTTCACATGAATCCCATTTGGCTTTATCAGGGGCTGGAGGAACTCCGTTTCTCGGCGCGAGTCAGCCTGGGAGTCCGATTTGCTTTCCTACCTCTCTTGTTTCTTGTCGTCCGCCACCCTGCCGACACCTGGAAGTGGGTGGCGCTGCAAACTGCCGGCTGGGCCACTTCGGCAACGATCCTGTGGCTTTATGCTTACCTGCGTCTAGGTGTGCGCTGTACAAGACCGCATTGGAGAGGCTTGGGGAGACAGTTGCGCGAGGGATTCAGCCTGTTCGTTTCCCAGGCGGCGGTGAAGGCGTATGCGCAAGGCAACACCTTTATTCTTGGCATGTTCACGAATGTAGTGATCGCGGGCTATTATAACGCAGCGGAAAAAATCGCAGAGGTGGCCTTCACCCTTTTGAACCCCATTGTGCAGGCTGTCTATCCCCGCGCCAGCCGGCTGGCTGCGGCCTCCCGCCATGCCGCCCTGCATTTCATGCGCAAGACCCTGATGGTCATGGGGTCCGGCGGCTTTGCCATGAGCGCTTGCCTTCTGGCCGGGGCGCCGTGGATCGTGTCCATTGGCTTGGGTCCGAAGTACCACGCCTCGATCACCATTTTGAGAATCCTCTCACCCTTGCCGTGCCTGGTGGCGCTCACCAACGTGTTAGGAACTCAGATCATGGTGCCCTTCAAGCACGACTTGGCCTATACGGTCATTCTGGTGTCTGCGGGCGTCGTTAACCTGACCTTGGCGGCGCTTCTCGCGCCGCGCTGGCATGGCAACGGCATGGCGGTCTCAGTAACCTTTTCGCAAGTGTTTGTAGCCACCACTATGTTGTGGTATCTGGGGCGGCGGCGGCTGTCGCCCCTCGGGCGGCTTGATCCTCAGGCCGCAAGCCTTTGAGCGCGGATCCTCTTATCGGCATGGACGCACGATTTCTGCTCAGCAGGCCGGCGTCCCCGCACGCGGAAATGTTCCGCCAGGTGCTCCTGGATAACGCGCGCGTCCGCCATCCGTTTCGCTACAGACTCTTTACCTGGAATCGAGATCACGAACTCGGCGATCTCGGGGCGCCCAACGTGACACTGAACTACGTCGCAACTCCACGCACCCCGCTCCAGGATTTCATCTGGGTGCACGTATTCCTGACGCATCAACTCCGGCGCGATCCCGTCGACCTGTTTGTTTCGTGCTATTACAAGGCGCCCGTGCTCTCGGCTGTGCCCTGCGTGAATATGGTCCACGACCTGTCCTTTTTCCGCCTGCCCGCCGAATACCTGGGCGGCCGGCACCGCACGGCTTGGTATCGTTGGTTAATTCGCAGGCTGATCCGCTTTCATTGCCTGCGCGCCCGTGGGACCATTACCGTCTCGCAGTACTCTCGGCGGTGTCTGGTTGAACTCTTGAACCTCTCCCCCAGCCGTGTAAAGGTCGTTTACAATCCAGTCGATTCAGATTTCTACTGCGCCGCGGCCGGCGCCGCAGGCTTCCCAAGAAAG
>CAWIUZ010000257.1:0-15151 GCA_963838915.1 uncultured Acidobacteriota bacterium | reverse complement strand
GCCTCTGCGGCCGCGTCTTCTTCCTCTTCCGGCTCCTCAACGGGAACGGGCTGCTCAGTCTCCGGCTCTTCAACCGGGACGCCTTCCGTCCCTTCCGCCGTGCCTTCTGCTCCTTCCGCTGCACCTTCCGCAGCGCCTTCCGTTGCTTCCGCTGCGCCCTCCACGGCGCCTTCCGCGGCGGCGGCTTCAGCGGCGGGCTCGCCACGATCCTGCTCGAAGTAATCCGTCACCACGCGCCGGATTTTCTCGACCGTCTTCTCGCCGATTCCGGGGATCTGCGTCAATTCATCAGGAGTCATCTGGGCTAGCTGCTCGACGGTATTAATGCCTTTCTCCTGCAATCTCTGCACTGTCTTTTCGCCAAGGCCTTGCAGTTCCGAAATTGAGGCGCCGCGCAATGCCATGGCGGCCATCTGCGATTCGATTTCCTGCCGCTTCTCCTCTTCGCTCTTGATATCGATATGCCAGTCCAGCAGTTTTGCGGCCAGCCGCACGTTCTGCCCTTTCTTCCCGATCGCCAGGGACAACTGCGTGTCGTCCACAATCACCTCGAGGTGCTTCTGCTCGAGCTCCAGAATCGAGACGTGATTGATCTTGGCGGGGCTCAACGCGTTGGCCGCAAAAACCAGCGGATCGTCGTTGTATTCGATGATGTCGATCTTTTCCCCGCGCAATTCCCGGATGATCGACTGCACCCGCATGCCTTTCATTCCCACGCAGGCGCCCACGCAATCCACGTCCGGATCCTTCGAGAAGACTGCGACCTTCGTCCTGTCGCCCGCTTCCCGCGCAATGGCTTTAATCACCACCGTGCCGTCGTAAATCTCCGGAACTTCCATCTCGAAAAGCTTCTGCACCAGCATGGAGTCGGCGCGCGACACCACCACCTGCGGCCCCCGCGCCGCTCGGTCCACTTGCGTGATGACCGCCCGGATGCGGTCGCCGATCTGGTAGGTCTCGAGACGCGACTGCTCCTTGCGCGGCATGCGCGCTTCCGTTCGGCCAAGATCGACGATGACGTCAGGCCCTTCCACGCGCTTCACCGTGCAATTCACCAACTCGCCCACGCGCTGGTTGTACTCCGCGTAAACCGTGTCGCGCTCCGCTTCCCGCACTTTCTGAAAAATCACCTGCTTCGCGGCCTGCGCGGCAATCCTGCCTAGCACATCCGTAGCCTTGGGAATTCGCACCTCGCCTTCCAAGGCCACCTGGGGATCTAATTTCAGCGCCTGCTCCAAGGTTATCTCATGATCGGCGTCCTGAACTTCCGCCACAACTTTCTTGACGGCGTAGACCTCAACCTGTCCGGTCACCTTGTTGAAATGCGACTGAAGATCTTCCGCGGACTTGTAATACTTGCGCGTCGCCACCAGGACGGCATCCTCGACAGCCGCCACGATAATCTGCGAGTCGATGCCTTTCTCGCGGCTTAACTGGTCAATGGTCTGGAACAAGAGACTTGTCGTCACCGGAGTCCTTTCAGAGTTGAAAGTCGAGAGTCGAGAGTCAAAAGTTAACTACGTTCTTCTTTCGACTTTCAACTCTCGACTCTCGACTGCCCCTCAGATTTCTACCACGAGCCGAGCTTTTTGAATGTTGGAGAGTTCGAGTTCCTTGAGGCCAGCGTCTCCCAAGTCCAGCCGGACACGACCCGCTTCAAAGCCCGCCAGTCGTCCTTCCAGAACCTTCTGGTCGTCCACGGGCTCGCGCACCACTACACGCGCCTTCCGCCCCGCAAAATGCTCAAAATCGCTGGGCTTGACGAGTTGCCTGTCAAGACCCGGGGATGATACCTCCAGGGTGTAGCGGCCCGGAAACGGGTCCTCAACATCCAGCATGGCGCTCAACTGTTCACTCACCAGCTGACAGTCAGCGTGAGAGACTCCTTCCGGCTTGTCGATGTACACTCGCAAGAGGCGCGTTCCCCCACCGCCCTTGAGTTCGACATCAACCAGCGCCAGCCCCTCGGAAACCGCGACCCGCCGTGCCATCTCCGTGATCTTCTCGAGATCAACCTGCATTGCCCAACCTTTTGCAGTACTCTCCTGTTGCGAATCTGTCGGGGGAGCACCCCGACAAGACTCGCGACTAACAAAAAAAGTGGGCTTTCGCCCACTGAGTGCGTTCGCCACGACTAGTATAGCCTTGCCGCCTGACAAAATGCAAGGTGGTCGGAATCGCCCGAATCCATCGGCAGCGATGGGGTGTAGGGGGACGGCTTGCCGTCCCCTTTCAGCGGAGCGTAGGCCCGCGGGTTGGGGCAAGCCCTGCCCCTACTCCGCCTGGGTAGAGACCCGTGGGGCGCTTGGGGTACAATCACACCCGTGATTCGCCCCAAACTCGGACAACATTTTCTCCACGATCGGCGGTTCGGGCAGCGCATTGTTGCGGCCTTGGCGTTCCGGCAAGATGACCTCGTCTGCGAGATCGGCGCCGGTCGTGGCGCGATGACCGAGCTTCTGGCGGCACGCGCCCGGCAGGTCGTGGCCCTTGAAATCGACCCTGGCCTCGTTCAAACGCTGCGGCAAAAGTACGCTAATGATCCAAATATCGAGGTCCTGGAAGCCGATATTCTAAAAACTGACATGCCTAGCCTCTGCCGCCGTCACCAGCGGGAAAGCTGCTACGTTTTTGGGAATTTACCTTACTACATCACTTCACCGATCCTCCACCATCTCCTGGAGCAAGCCGCGTGCATCAAGGGTATGGGATTCGTGGTGCAGCGCGAAGTGGCGGAGCGCCTTACTGCCCTGCCCGGCTCACGTTCCTACGGTTACTTGACAGTCCTGACGCAACTCGCGACAAAAGCACGCCTCGAGTTCGTCATTCCGCCCGGCGCCTTTTCGCCTCCTCCCAAAGTCGATTCTTCACTCGTTACCTTCGAGATGACGAGCGACCGCCTTCCGGCCGAGGATCGTAAGGCTTTGCTGGAATTCGTGAAACTCTGCTTCGCGCACAAGCGCAAGAACCTGCTCAACAACCTGCAGCCAGTTTACGCCCGCCGGCGAGTTGCGGCCGTGCTGGCGGCTCTTCAACTGCCACCCACCATTCGGGCAGAACAGTTGACGGTGCAGCGATTTGCAGAACTCCACGCGCGGCTGCGGGAGGGCCAGTAGGACGGTTCGGTCCCGGAGCAGCCCAAAGGCATTTCTTAGAGGGACAAAATGTCCTAAAACTACGCTAGGCCCCTCTCCGGCCCCGCAAAGGGCAAATTCCGAAGGGTCGCTCACGAGCCCCGCTAAAAACGGGCCTTTGTCAAACCAAAGGCTGTTCTGGTATCACCTCAACAGCGAAGAGGCGTTATTTTGGCTTCCAGGGGGCCTGCAGGCCCATTCTAAGTGACCACTCCGTTCCAGATCGGGCATATTCCGGATATCTAACAGGGATGTCCCGGATTTCTGACCTTCTGTCCGAGTTGGAAGGCTCGGCGGCGCCACTTGGAGGAATCAAACGGGCCGCGCGCGGTTTTCAAGCGACTCAGTTATGGCCTGCGGGCAAGCCCGAGAGGAATTGTGTCACTGCGGCTTCGTACTGTTCCCTGTCCAGGTTGAACGCTTCTCCGTGGCGCTGCCCGGGGAGAACGATTATGGCTTTGTGCGGACTGACCGAGTGCGAGTAGAGGTCTTGGGCATTCGAGGGCGGCATCCGGCGATCATTCGCGAGTGCCACAAAAAGGACGGGACGGTCGCCGATGCGGGTCACAGCTTTGACCAGGTCAAAATCGGATGGCCAAAAGCCTCCGCGCCAAGCCAGCAGGTAGAGGACTTCGTCGGCGATGGGAAAGCTGGGAAGATGAAAGAACAAGCGCCAGTGGTGCTTCACGGTGTCGCTTAAAGACAGGAACGAGCTGTCGGAGATCACGGCGGCAATGTCGGGAGATTCTGACGCGGCCATCAGGGCCGCCGCCGCGCCCATGGAAATGCCCCACACGATCACGGGGCGGGCCGCAGGGCGTTGCTCGAGCGCATAGTGGACGGCGCCGATCACATCCAAGCGCTCCCGATAGCCCAGGGTTGTCACGTCGCCACCGCTCGAACCCTGGTGGCGAAGATCAAAGAGCAACCCGTCGTAGCCCAGTTGGTGTCCGAAAGTGGCCATGGGCAGCATCTCGATGCGCGTGCGGTTCAGTCCGTGGCAGTACACAATTGTGCCTCTCGCTTCGGCCTGCGCGGGAACATACCAGCCCTTAAGGGGAATGCCATCGCTGGAGCGAAACTCAACCCAGTCGAACTTCATGCCATACGAAATGGGCGTCTTGCCGTCGTTCGGGTCGGGGTAGTGGAAGCGGCCTCTGGTTCCGAGGCTCGAAAAGAACCACGGAACAAAAAGAAAAAAGAAACCGGCGACCAGCGCAGCCAGAATGAGAATCACGTTTCTAATGATGTGCCAGATCCTTCGTCTCGTCACCAGCGAACCTCCTCGAAGTCGGCAGTGGTCAGGTCGGCAGTCGGCAGGTCGGCAGTAGGCAGGTCGGCAGTAGGCAGTCCCTTGTCATCCTGAGCGGAGCGAAGGATCTCGGCAGTTCGTTATAAATCCGACGACCGAGAAACAACTGCGGAGATCCTTCGCTCCGCTCAGGATGACACGGTCGCCATTTCCTCACACGTTCGAACTGATGAAAGCGCCACCGAAGAGGAGAGTACTGCCTACTGCCGACTGCTTACTGCCGACTGCCTACTGCCCACTGCCGACTGCCTACTGCCGACTGCCTACTGCCGACTGTCTACTGCCGACTGCCTACTGCCTCCGGTTCGACGATGTGCGTAAACAGGAGCAGCGCAACCACAGCGGTCATGGCCGCACAGAGCGTTGTCACCGCCGCGTAACCATGCCGCTCAAAGAGAAATCCCCCCACGACGGCGACGGAGCCGATGCCGGTCTGCGAGAATATATTCCTCAGGGCGATAAAGGCGCCGCGCTGACTTGAGGGCACCAGTTCCGTGATCAGCGCCGTCAAAGGACCCTGCCGGAATGCGGCCCCTATGCTGGCCAGGGAGAATACAGCCAGCAGCCAGAATCCCCACGAGAATGCAGGGATCAACGCCACAGCCAGCGCCAGAACCGCGTTACTGGCAATTGAAACGGAGCGTTTGCCGAAACGGTCGGAGACGATGCCGCCCGCCGGCGCGCTGCCCAGCGCCACCACGCCTCCCAGCATGAAAACCCATCCGATCGTCCGGGTGGAGAGGCCAAATGCGGTGTTCAACCACTGGCCTACGTAAGTGAGGAACCCGACCAGTCCTCCGGACACGAGGAACGCAATGCCCAAGGCCGCGGCGGTATCCCGCCGGACGAGAAACGAGCGGAAGGCGCGCCCAGCCACTCGCAGCTTGTCGGAGGAAGGCACGGAACTTAACTTATCCTTTGGCAATCCCAGTGAAAGGGCCCCCACGACCAGAGCTAGAATTGCGAAGAAGAGGAACGAGCGCCGCCAGCCATAGCGGTCTGCTATTTGCGCCGCCAGCGGCACGCCCAGGATCGGCGCGGCAAAGTAAGCCGAGGAGATCAGCCCCAGGGCTCGCCCCCGAACGCGGTACTCGAACCAGTCAGCCGCATAGGTGATGGAGCAGGTGGAGAGCATTCCTGCCGCAAAGCCCGTCAGACCTCGCGCCACGAGAAGCTCATTAAAGGTGGCGGTGCGAGAAGCGATCCAGGAGGAAACCGCAAACAGCAGCACGCCGATGAACAGGAAACGGCGGCGCCCGTAGTGGTCGGAAAGAGTCCCGGAGACGAACGACGCCAGCGCCGCCGCAAGGGAGTAAACCGCAACCAGCAGGCCCGCCATTCCGACGCTGACATGCAGCGAGCCCAGCAGCGAAGGGAGAAGAGCGGCGATCATCTGATTGTCAGCCAGACCGAGGAACAGCAGCGCGGTTAAGTCGGCGATGACAAATGAGTCCAAACGCGCCTCAAAGTTCGCTATTCAAAGTGGTGGAGGTCCATTTTGATCGCCGCCTTGTCGGACATATCCACGACGCCCGCGGCGGCGATGCCGACCGCGACCACAATCGCGTCGCTGATCTCTTGCTTGGTCGCACCCACTTCGAGCGCTTTCTTGATGTGTCCTTCGACACAGCCCTCGCATTTAGCGATCAAGGAGCAGCCGATGGCAATCAGTTCCTTCGTCTTGAGGTCAAGGGCTGTGGGAGTGAAGTAGCTTTCCTTGTAAAACGTCAAATAGATGTTACGAAATCGCGGCTCGATCATACTCATCGATTTTGGGGGTGCGACCACTGTTGGTGCGTCATTCGCCATTGCAGAATCCTCACGTGTTCGAGTTTTATTCAATCCTAGTTCTAGTGCCCTGAGTCAGAAGTTCGTCGAGCAAGTCTCTCGCATGCGCGCCGGTTTTTCGAAGCCCCGTCAGGGGCGGCATAGAGTGGCCCAGTGCGTAAGAAGCTGTGAAAAAATCGCCAGGACCTGTCATTCCGAGCGAAGCGAGGAATCTGCATTTGTTTGTTTTCAAAGAGATAAAATGCAGATGCTTCGCTTCGCTCAGCATGACAGACGATTTTTTCACACCTTCTAAGCCATGGGTTAGACGGCCCTCACCCCGCCGTCGGCACCCCTCTCCCGCCGGGCGGGAGAGGGGACAGGGGTGAGGGTTGCGTCTCGCGACCCACGGCTTGCGCCGTGGGCTACACTCTACCGCCCGCTCCGCGGGCTCACTTCCTGAACGAACTTCTGGCTCAGGACACTCGCTTCCGACTTCCGACCGCTGACCTCCATCAGGTCGCCACCTGCGCCGTCTCGACAGGAGCGGTCTGACCGAAAGTAACCAGCTCCGGAATCTCAATGCGAATAGCGGTCCCTTTTCCGGGCTGGCTCTCAATTCTCATGGAGTAATCCTGGCCGTAAAGCACTTTCAAACGCTCATGGACATTACTGATGCCGATGCCGGACTCAAGGATGCCGGGGCGGCGCTCGTCGGGAATACCCACCCCGTCGTCGGCAACCTCAATCGACAACTGCCCCTTGCCGCGGCTAACACGCAGCGTTATCGTGCCTCCCTCGATCTTGGGCCCGATCCCGTGCCGGATGGCATTTTCAATCAAGGGCTGAAGGACCATGCTGGGGAACATCACTTCCATCGTTCCGGGTTCGATTTCTTTACGGATTTGCAGTTTGTCCCGGCCGAATCGCACCACCTCGATATCCAGGTAGTCGTCGACGAATTCCAATTCCTGTTTCAAGGGCACAAAGTGCATCTGGCTCTTTAAGCGGCGACGCAGAATGTTGGACAGCTTCAACAATACTAAACGCGCCGTGTCCGGGTCAAAACGGATCAGCGAAGAGACGGTATTGAGCGTGTTGAAAAGGAAGTGGGGATTGATCTGGCTGATGAGCGCGTCGACGCGAGCCTGAATAAGCGCTTTTTCCTGCTCCACCAGCTTGCGCTCGATGCGCGTGTTGTTCCAGATGCGCACGGGTAGGCCCACACCGATGAGCGTAGCGAGCACAATCAATATCCGCACCCAGAGGTGCGGCGAATCCACGTAATAGAGATACTTGCCGTGAGTCATGCGGCCCACCACCATGCGGGCCACTTCGAGCAGGGCGCACACAAAGGAAAAAAGCACCTGCCAGTCGAGCGCCGGGTGCTTGAAGCGCTGCTTGAAGGAGCGGTAAAGGCTCAGGTCAATGAACCCCGAGAACTTCCAGATCTCTTCTTTATCCGGGCAAACCCACCGCGCCGTCCCCGCCGCGACGGCGTAGAACACGGCGAGAGGCGCCGCCCACAACTCGTGTCGAATTAAAACTGCCGGCAGTGAAACCACCATGCCGACCACGAGGCCCGCAATCGTTCCGCCCAGCAACCCCGCGATCGCGGTGATTTCCAGGCTCAGATCCGTAACAGGTAACGTTCCGGTGGGCCCGATCAAGCGCGCCAGTACGCCCAAAGCGAATGGCACGCCGAGAAACGCTGCGAATTCCAGCTTCTCTTTGGGTGACCGCTGCTCGATGAAGATGAGTTGCCGGAATCTCCCGAAGCGCGCAATGAAACCTGCCAGCAGAGAGATCACCGCCAACTTGATCAACAGGGCCACGAGCGTGGCCGCGGGGGAACTGTTATAAGCGTTCATGGGCTCGTCGAGACACCAGTCGTGCGCGCCATCTTCTCAGGAGGGCAAGCACCAGACCTGCCCCTGCGCGCCGCCCGCAGCAGGGGAGCCTGTCTCGTGAGTGCAGGCGCCACGCCTGCTATTCCAGGCCGCCACCTACCAAGTGTACCACTTCCAATCGGTCTCCAGATTGGATCAGAGTCGCATCCCAACCGCTTCTGGGTACGATCTCGAGATTCCGCTCCACCGCCACGCGATCGCGGGGCAGGCCCAACCAGTCGAGCAACGCCGCGAGTGTCAGGCCTTCAGGCACCTCGCGAGGCTCACCATTCAGTTGCACTTTTACCACTCGCGTCTCCATACGATCGATCGCAGCCCCTGTATAGGCGGGCACCTTCTGCGGCTTCATAGAAAATATGGTAACGACCCTAGCCGTCATGAGGCAAGCGAAAAGGTGGTTTGAATTTGTAGCGGCGAGTTTACCTCGCCATCTGGCGGATTAAACCCGAATTCCGAAGTTGCGAGGCTCGGAGGGAAGTAACCCCTCACTCGGCTCGCTATTCTCGCCACCCTCTCCCCAAGGGAGAGGGCAGAATTCACTCAACGTTGACGGCCCTCTCCCTCGGGGAGAGGGTATCCCGCAGCCGGCGTAGTCATCAGTCCGTCAGCTGACGGAGACGGGTGAGGGGTTACTTCCGAAGGATCCAAACACCCGTTCCGTTTTCGATATTATCAAGGCAGGCAATTCAGATTCAAAGAGTTGGCCCGGGAGTGCCAAATTCAACTTCGGAATTCGGAATCATGAAGACTTCGCTCAGGGCAGGCTTTGGATGTCAGTGCTACTCAAATTGGAAGACTACGAAAAAACTTGACACTTTCGCCTCCCGCTTCGTATAGTTAAATGTTAAGCAGGGTTCACGACATCCACTGTAAGTGATTGCAATGACAAGCCCTTATTTGCCTTTGCTGATGTATTTTCTGGTCGTCGTGGCGGTGGCTGCGGCCATCCTGGGCTTGTCTGCATGGGTGGGCGTCAAGCGGCCTTCCCAAGCGAAACTAAGTCCTTACGAGTGCGGAAGTCCGCCGGTGGGCAACGCCCGGGAGCGCTTTTCCGTGAGCTTCTACCTTGTGGCGATGCTCTTCATCCTCTTCGACGTAGAAGCTGTGTTTCTCTATCCATGGGCGGTCATTTACAAGAGTTTGAAGTGGTTCGGCTTCTTTGAAATGCTTTTGTACATCGCCGTTTTATTGGCAGGGTACGTCTATATCTGGAAGAAGGGCGCCTTGGATTGGAAGCGGTAGTGCTCCCCCGGAGCGCCCGTTCTCCTCGCTCTCGCGAGAGTCACGTTCACGTCATTCCCGCGAAAGCGGGAATCCATTGTGTTCCGGACCAACAATGGACCCCCGCTTTCGCGGGGGCGACGACGCATGTGAATTTCGTTCCTTTGGGTGGGTCGACTACCCAAGGGTTCTCGGAATAGCAACACGGCTCACTGATCCCGGGCGCCGCATCTTGACCGTCTGATAACAGTTCAACTACTCCCCATGCCTTCAGACCTCGAATCAAACCTCACGCTCAAGAAGCTTAGAGAATTTGCAGCCCAGGAACTTGCAGAGGCACGGGAGTTTCGCGGCGAGTTGACGATCTACGTCCAGCCCGGGGCGCTGATCCGCGTCTGCGAGTTCTTGCGAGACGAACCAAGCGTCTCCTATAAATTCCTTGCCAACGTCACGGCAATAGACCTCTACCCCAACGAACCACGTTTTGAGCTTGTGTATCATCTCCTCTCACTGAAGACGGCCGAGCGACTTCGACTCAAGGTTCGCACCGGCGGCGGCGATCCGCGTGTGGACTCCCTGGTTCCGGTGTATCCGTCCGCCAACGCCTTCGAGCGCGAAGTTTTCGATCTCTTTGGGATACAGTTTACGGGGCATCCTTACTTGCGGCGAATCTTGATGCCCGAAGATTGGGAAGGCTACCCGCTGCGCAAAGACTACCCTGTCGAGGGATATCGCTAGATGCCGATAACGCTCGAGAAAATTCCGGGCCAGGAGGAGCGGGTCATCCTGAGCATGGGGCCGCAGCACCCCTCGACGCACGGCGTCCTGCGCCTGGTGCTCGAACTCGACGGCGAGACGGTAGTGCGAGCCATCTATGACATCGGCTACCTGCATACGGGCTTCGAGAAATCCTTCGAGGACAAGACCTACTCACAGGGCATCACGCTGACCGACCGCATGGATTACCTCAACCCGCTCGGGAATAACCTGGGGTTTTGCCTGGCGGTCGAGAAACTGCTCGACCTCGAGGTTCCGCCGCGCGCCCAGTGGATCCGAGTGCTCTTGACGGAACTCACGCGTATTCAGAGCCACCTGGTTTGGCTGGGAACTCACGCCATCGACCTGGGCGCCATGTCGGTCATGCTCTATTGTTTCCGGGAGCGTGAGACGATCCTGCACATTTTCGAAATGGTTTCCGGCCAGCGCATGATGACCAGTTATTTTCGCATCGGCGGCCTGGCGCTCGAGCCTCCCCTGGGCTGGCTCCAGCTAGTGAAGAAGTTTGTGAAAACATTCCCCGCTCACCTCGAGGAATACGAAGGTCTGCTCAGCAAGAATCCGATCTGGCTGAAGCGCACAGTCGGAATCGGCAAACTCACCGGCGATGAAGCCATCGCCTGGGGACTCTCCGGCCCGTCGCTGCGCGGCTCAGGCGTGGATTGGGACATTCGCAAGAAGCAGCCGTACTCGAGTTACGAGAAGTTCGATTTCACGGTTCCCACGCGGCCAGAGGGCGATGTCTACGCTCGCTACCTGGTGCGCCTCGAGGAAATGCGCCAGTCGCTGCACATTGTGCAACAAGCCATGGAGGGAATCCCGGAAGGACCCATAAAGGCCAACGCGCCCCACATCGTGCTGCCTGACCGGGAAAGCATGAAGACTTCGATCGAAGCGCTGATTTATCACTTCAAAATCGTGACGGAAGGTTTCCATCCGCCAATCGGCGAAGTCTATCAGGCCGTCGAATCGCCGCGCGGAGAACTGGGCTTCTATATGGTCAGCGACGGTTCGCCCAAGCCTTTCCGCTGCCATGTGCGCGCGCCTTCTTTCGCCAATTTGCAGGCCTTGCCGAAGATGATCGAAGGCCGTTTGATCGCCGACGTCGTCGCCTGTATCGGCACCATCGATATTATACTGGGCGAAGTGGACCGGTGAGGCAGTGACGAGTGACAAGTGACGAGTGACGAGCGAAAAGACGGGAGTCAGCATGGTTCCAACGCCCTGAGTCGGAAGTTTCGTTAAGAAAGTGTTTCTCATGCACGACCGTTTTTTAGAGCCCCGTCAGGGGCGGCATAGAGTAGCCCAGGGCGTAGGCCCTGGGCCAGACGGCCCTCTCCCCGCCTTCGGCACCCCTCTCCCGCTGGGCGGGAGAGGGGACGGGGGTAAGGGTGGGCTCTCACAACCCACGGCTTGCGCCGTGGGCTACTGGCTGCCGCCCGCTCCGCGGGCTGGATCTTCATCGAACTTCTGACTCAGGACACTTATTTCTGATTTCTAGTTTCTGATTTTACTGCCATGCTTTCCGACGCGTTGCTGGCTCAATTCGATAAGCTGATCGCGCGCTACCCGCTGAAGCGTTCTGCGATCGTCCCCTGCCTGCTTTATGCTCAGGACGAAATCGGGCACATCAGCGACGAAGTTATCGAAGAGGTCGCGCGCCGGGTTGAAGTGCGGCCCATCGAAGTGATCGAGAATATCGGCTACTACTCGATGCTGCATCGGAACCCGATGGGCAAATACAACATTCAAGTTTGTACAAACGTGTCGTGCATGGTCAAAGGCGGCGAGGACATCCTCGGGCACTGCAGGAATCGGCTGGGAATCGGGCACAAAGAGACCACGCCCGACGGAGTGTTTTCTTTGGAAGAAGTCGAATGCCTCGGCGCTTGTTGCGGCGCCCCGGCCATGCAAGTCAATTACGACTTCTACGAAGACCTCACGCCCGAGAAGATCGACGCGCTCTTGGAGAGGCTGAGAAGGCAGTAGGCAGTAGGCAGGTCGACAGATAGGCAGATCGGCAGATGGGCAGGTCGGCAGTGGCCGTCGAATTATAGGCCTCTCCCTTGGGGAGAGGGTGTCTCGCTCCGGCGCTTTCATCAGCCGGAACGAGACGGGTGAGGGGTCAGTTTTGTAATCTAGGAAGTGGGCTGTGGGCAAAAGCCCTGGCAGGTTGCGGACAAACCCGTGAACCGTGTCATTCTGAGCGAAGCGAAGAATCCCAGCAGTTGCCGTTCCAAGGAATGAACTGCAGAGATCCTTCCTTCGTTTCACTCAGGACCGCCTTCGGCTCCTCAGGATGACAGCCGGCAGAGTTTTTCATACAGCCTGCTAAGCATTAGGCACTGGGCACTAAGCACTATGTCAGACTACCAAAACTATTTCAAAGGCTCGCCGCTCGAGGTGAAAGTCCTCACCCGGCGCGTTGGTCTGCCCAACTCGACCTCGATCGAACGTCTACCTTGAGCACGACGGCTACAAGGCCATAAAAAAGGCCTTCGAGATGGGCCCCGACGCCGTCATCAACGAGATGAAGAACTCCGGCCTGCGCGGGCGCGGCGGCGCCGGCTTCAACACCGGAATGAAGTGGAGCTTTGTTCCCAAGCAATCCGCCCGGCCCAAGTATGTGGTCTGCAATGCCGACGAGAGCGAGCCGGGGACCTGCAAGGACCGGCCGCTCGTCGAGTACGATCCCCACCAATTGCTGGAGGGAGTCATCATCGCCGGGTTCGCCATAGGCTCGCACCAGGGCTTCATCTACACGCGCGGCGAATACCGCTATTTGATCGATATCCTGGATCGCGCTCTCGAAGAGGCCTACGCGCGCGGCTATCTCGGAAAGAACATTCTGGGCTCGGGATTCGATTTCGAACTCTCGACTCACACCGGCGCGGGCGCCTACGAGTGCGGCGAAGAAACCGCGCTCCTGAATTCCCTGGAGGGACTGCGCGGCTACCCACGCATCAAACCTCCCTTCCCTGCTATCGTGGGGCTTTACGAAGGTCCAACGATCATTAATAATGTCGAGACACTAGCTAACGTCTCGCATATTATCCTTAATGGCGCGGAGTGGTATGCCAAGCTGGGGACGCCCAAAAACGGCGGCACTCGCCTCTTCTGCCTGAGCGGGCACATTGCGAGACCGGGCGTTTACGAACTGCCCATGGGATTCCCTCTGCGCCGCATGATCGAAGAGGTGGGCGGCGGCGTGCCGGACGGAAAGAAGTTGAAAGCGGTGATCCCCGGCGGATCGTCCTGTCCGGTGCTGACGGCGAATGAAATTGATGTCGCGATGGACTTCGATGCGGTGGCCAAGATCGGCTCCATGCTCGGTTCCGGCGGGGTCGTGATCCTCGACGAAGACACCTGCATGGTCAAACTCGCGCATCGCATCATGAAGTTCTACGCGCACGAATCCTGCGGATGGTGCATTCCCTGCCGTGAAGGAACCGCCTGGCTGAAGTCGCTGCTCGGCCGATTCCATGCCGGCGGCGGACATGAGGAAGATGTCGATACAGCCCTGGACGTTTCCTACAACATGCTGGGCAAAACGCTCTGCCCGTTGGGAGACGCCGCGGCCATGCCGACCATCAGCATCCTGAAGAAGTTCCGCTCCGAGTTCGAAGAGCATTTGAAGTTGGGGTATTGCCCGTATGAGAAGAAGGCGGTGGCGGTAGCGTGAGTAACCCTCTGAGTTGTAGGGGGACGGCTTGCCGTCCCCCCGCGGTGGGTAGGGCAAGCCCTACCCCTACGATCGATCGAAAGAAGGCGGTGGCGTGAAAGACGACCAGCCAAAACCGGGCTTTGAACTGCTGGATCAACCCGTGAAGCCGGAGACCCGCGGCGTGGCGAACCCCTACGTGCGCAGCGCCGCATTGACGCCGGGCCCCTCCGCCAAAAAAGGCGCCCCGCCTGAACCTGTGAAGCTCACGATCGACGGCAAGCCCGTGGCCGTACCGCCCGGCACTGTGTTGATTGAAGCCGCGAGGCAGGTGGGCATCGAAATACCCTCTTACTGCTATTATCCGGGCCTCAGCTTGCAAGGCGCTTGCCGCATGTGCCTCGTGGCGATCGAGCGCATGCCCAAGCTCCAGACCGCCTGCACCACCGTCGTGACCAACGGAATGGTGGTCCGCACCGAAACCGAGGAAGTGAAGAACGCCCGCAAGGCGATGCTCGAGTTCTCTGCTCACCAATCATCCCCTGGATTGCCCCGTGTGCGACAAGGGCGGTGAATGCGAACTTCAGGATGCCGTCTTCCGTTACGGCGCGGCGGACACCCGCTTCATGGAGCCGAAGCTTCATCACGAGGAGCGGAAGTTTTCAAGCCTTGTGTATTACGACTGGCCGCGCTGCATCCTCTGCTACCGCTGCATTCGCGTCTGCGACGAAGGCATGGACGTGAACGCTTACGGGATCGGCTTCCGTGGCGCGCATAGCGAGATTATCCCGAACCGCGGCGAGACGCTCGAGTGCGAAGAGTGCGGGATGTGCATTGACATTTGCCCGGTCGGCGCGCTCACCAGCGGAACTTATCGCTATCTCACCCGCCCCTGGGAATTGACCTACACCGGCACCATCTGCAACCACTGCGGCGACGGCTGTAAGACCACACTCTCTATTAGGAACAATCGTATTATCCGCGCCAATAACCGCGACCACTCAGGGTTCAATGGCGAGTTTCTCTGCGTCAAGGGGCGTTTCGGATGGGATTTCGTAAATAACGACAAGCGCCTGACAGCACCGTTGATCCGCCGCAACGGCAAGCAGGAGTCCGGCACCTGGGATGAGGCTCTTGGTCTCGCCGTGGAGCGGCTCAAGGCAGGTTTGGCTCAGAATGGTCCTGATTCGCTCGCGGTTATAGGCTCTAATCGTATTACTAACGAAGAGAGCTACCTCTTAGGGCGCTTCACTCGAACCGTCCTGGGTTCGAGCAACCTTGACCACCACCGCACCGCGGATTACGCGTCTCTCGTGCGCGCCTTGACCGAGGCGCAGGCCGGCGACCGGTATGCGGCCATGGAAGACAT
>CAWIUZ010000256.1:0-3583 GCA_963838915.1 uncultured Acidobacteriota bacterium | reverse complement strand
ACGCATCCGCTCTATCGGTGACACAGACAGAGCGCAATAGGACGAACGGTAACTTCCTGCGAAGCCCAACGAGTTGGCGTAGGCCATCGTCCCCTGACTCGCCTCGAACCTGCTCCCTCGGAGTTTCGAATCCTCGGGTCGGCGCCTAGCGCCGCCTCCTCAGCGCGGCGCGCCAATTCGATCCGATCTCCCGTCGAAAGCGACTCGACATCGTCTGAATAGAGGTCCAGGTCGCCCGCGTAGCGTCCGAGTTGCCCCGGTTCGGGAAGACCGCTGGCCGGATCCTCGGAAGTGACCTTGGCCATGGCCACGGTCCTGCCCACCAGACGCGCCAGCGACTGCTCCGAGAAATCGCTCGAAAAAGAGGTGGCAGTCCGAATCCCGAGCAGCACGCGCAATCCCAAGGCCTTGGAGGCAGCCTCCTTCAGGCTCTCGATCTTCCCCGTTCGCAAGTTGGCAGAGAACTCGTCCGCTTCACGCACCACAACGTCGGCTGCCGTAGCACCCGCGCCTTTCGCGCGTTCGACCAAGCCAATCGCAATTTGTTCGAGAGAGCTCATAAGCTCAAACTATACTGTCCCCTCACCCGTCCTGCTCCGGCTGGTGAAAGCGCCGGAGCGGGACACCCTCTCCCCAAGGGAGAGGGCTTGCTTCCTTTCGACTCTCGACTTTCGACTCTCAACTCCTCGACTATTGAAACGCTTGCAATCTCCCGAGGGACGTCCCGCCAACCGTCATCCGGTTCACTTTGATGGTGGGAATCCCAACCCCCACCGGGACGCTCTGGCCGTCTTTCCCGCAGGTGCCGATGCCGGGATCGAGCTTAAGGTCGTTCCCGACCGCGGTCACCCGAGTGAGGACTGTCGGCCCGTCGCCAATCAACGTTGCGCCCTTCACCGGGGCCGATACCTCGCCATCTTCAATCAGGTACGCTTCCGAAGCCGAAAAGACGAATTTCCCGTTGGTAATGTCAACCTGGCCTCCGCCGAAAGAGACCGCGTAAAGGCCACGTTTGACGGAGCGAATGATCTCCTCGGGGTCATCGTTTCCGGCCAGCATGTAAGTGTTGGTCATGCGAGGCATGGGGATGTGCTCATAGCTTTCGCGCCTGCCGTTGCCGGTCCTGGTGGTTTTCAGAATTCCAGCGCTCAGTTTGTCTTCGAGGTAGCAACGCAGAATTCCGTTTTCAATCAGCACGGTCTTCTGCGTGGGCTCACCTTCATCGTCCACATTCAGAGAGCCGCGCCGGCCGGGAATGGTTTCGTCATCGACCACGGTACAAAGCTCGGAGGCAACTCGTTGGCCCAGGCGGCCGCTGAAGGCGGAAATCCCTTTGCGATTGAAGTCCGCTTCGAGACCGTGCCCAACCGCCTCGTGCAACAGGATGCCCGGCCAGCCGGGCCCCAGCACCACCTCCATTTCACCCGCGGGCGCTTCGCGGGCCTCGAGCTGAACGATGGCCTGCCGCGCCGCCTCGCCGGCGAAATATTCCGGCGAATGGCCATTCTGGAAAAACTCCAGGCCCACCCGGCCTCCGCCGCCGCTGGTGCCGGATTGCAGCTTACCGTCACCTTTTGCAATGGTGAAAACGCCCAGCCGCGTCAGGGGCTGGAAGTCCGTCACCACGCGGCCATCCGAGCCGGCGATCAGCACGTGGCGAACTTGATCACCAAAGCTCACACGAACCTGCTTGATTCGCGAGTCGTAAGCGCGCGCCGCGCGGTCCGCCCTGAACACCAATTCCAGCTTTTCAGTAAGTTCGCGCTCGGTCGCCGGCGAGGCGACCGGATAGAAATCGTGAGTGGTCGCAATCGTACTGAGCCCCACGCTGGAAAGTTGCGCCGGTCCGCTGGCAATACGCGCCGCGATCTTCGCTGCCTTCAGAATGCGCTCCGGCTCGAGGTCATCCGTGTAGCCGTAGCCCGTCCGCTCGCCGGACAGCACGCGGATGCCGCACCCCATAGAGATGCCTTCCGTGGCGGTCTTCACCAGCGATTCGTCGAGAAGGATTGAGGATGTCGTGGTGTGCTCGAAATAGAGGTCGGCGTAGTCTCCGCCCTCCGAAAGCGCCGCCTCGAGATAGCGCGAGAGACCGGCTTCCGTCAGCCCGTAGTGCTCAAAAAAGAAGCGTTCAGTATTCGCCATGTTGCGTTGTAGCGCCAAACCCTAGTGGTGCCATTTGCCCCGAAATCAGACCTAACTCGTATCACGCGGCGTCAAAGAGTAACCCAATCTTCAACCTAACATACGCACATAAGTGTGTCAATTTCAGGCGATCTCGCTCGATCACAGTGCAACCCACCCGGCGCTCGGTAGCCTCTGTACTACCAGGGGCGAATTTCGTGTCGTGGCGTACGAAGAAAAAAAGCAGATCCTTCGCTTCGCTCAGGATGACATGTCATTCCGAGCGAAGCGAAGAATATGCATTTGGTTGCGGCTTTGCTTCGCTGTGTTTTGCATTTTCGCGGCCACAGAGAACACGGAGAAACAGAACTTTCACCGCAAAACGTCGTTGGGCAACCCAACGCGGATTTAAGTTTCTGCGTCAAACGAACGAAGGGGTGATTGAGGTCGGCATGCGCTGGGAACGGAAGAGTTTCGTGTCGCCACGCCTCGAGAGTTTAAGGAGGAGGATCACAATGCGCTTTAGAACTCTTTCGATTTTGGCGGCTATAATTGCGCTGGCCGCGGTCGCTCAGAGCGCACACGCAGGGGCCATACGATTCGCCGCGAAACAACTGCACAAAAGCTCTATAACGGCAGTTCAAATGACTTCCGATGCTACCGGGACAGCCGTGGGAAACGTTGAAGATGCAGGCAGGACGGCGCACGAGGCCTTGAAGAATGGAACGAGCGTAGCGCGGGCGGACGTGGCCTCAGCGCCGGGGGCTGCGATTCGGGGAACAAAAGCGACTGCCGGCAAGATCTGGAAGGCCGTCTGGTAGATCGAGAGATCGGGTGATCGGGTGATCGGGTGATCGGGTGATCGGGAGATCGGGAGAACAGCTTCCTGCTTTCCCGTTGTGGCTCTTTAGATTTCCAGCCCACGATAGTGTCGCCTTACCGAAGAAACTGAAACGACAGATGATCTGTCACCCTGAGCGCAGCGAAGGGTCTCAGCAGTTGTTTGTTCCGTCAAACTGCAGGGATGCTTCGCTTCGCTCAGCATGACAGCACGCGCCGGCTGTGTTTCACCTGATTGCGAAACCAACGTCCGTGCCCTGCCTCGGCTCTTTGTTCACCTGATCTCCCGATCATCCGATCTCCCGATCACCAGATCACCCGATTCCTAATCTGCCTTGCTTGACCACTTGCTGCCGTGGCCGCTAAAATAGCTCATTTAGTCTTTAAGCGCGGAAGCGAGAAGGGGGCCATATGCTTGACGGACATATCCCGGACGGGCTTACTTTCGATGATGTTTTACTCCTGCCCGCCCTTTCCTCGGTACTGCCCACCGAAGTGGATACGCACACCAGACTGACACGGAACATTGCGTTGAACCTGCCCATCGTGAGCGCCGCGATGGACACTGTAACGGAATCACGACTCGCCATTGCACTGGCTCAGCAGGGCGGACTCGGCG
>CAWIUZ010000255.1:0-16553 GCA_963838915.1 uncultured Acidobacteriota bacterium | reverse complement strand
GTTGTGGCTCGTTCAGTTGCGTATTGCTACACCTGTTGCTGGTCTTGAAACGCTCGACGGAGCAGGAAACGGCGCTGCGGAAACTACTCGACGCACAGCAGACCAAGTCCTCGGCCAATTACCATATGTGGCTCACGCCTGAGCAGTTTGGCCAGCAGTTCGGCCCTGCCGATTCGGATATTCAGGCCGTGACAAATTGGCTAACGTCACAAGGCTTCCAAGTCGGTCACGTGGCAGCCGGCCGGACGGTGATTGAGTTCTCCGGGACGGCAGGCACCGTCCGACAGGCCCTCCATACCGAGATTCACAAATACGTGGTGAACGGCGAGGAGCACTGGGCCAACGCCACTGACCCGCAGATTCCTGCCGCCCTGACGCCGGTAGTTGCCGGGTTTGCCTCGCTGAACAATTTCCCCAGGAAGCCGATGCACCACGGCCTTGCTGCCTATACCAAATCGACATCCACGGGGCAGGTGAAGCCATCGCTCACGGTCACTAGCGGCGGAGTGACTTACCACGCCCTGGGCCCGGCGGATTTCGCCACGGTTTACAATGTTCCGAACTGGAGTTCCTTCACTGGCGGCACGGGGCAGACGATCGCAGTAGTGGGCGAGACCAATATCGACCCTAACGATGTGGCCGACTTTCGAAGCCTGTTCGGACTTCCGTCGTTGTCCGCGCCTGCCAATTCCCCGTGCACTCCTGTTACCGGGACTATAGTCAACGGGACTTCATTCAATATTCCGCTCGGCATCTGCGTGAACGGCCCCGACCCGGGGATCATCCCGCCTTCGATTTCGGGAGACGAGAGCGAGGCCGACCTCGACGTCGAGTGGAGCGGCGCGGTCGCACCGGCGGCCACCATTGCCTTTGTCGTTTCGGAAACCACTGAGGTTACCGCCGGGATTGATCTCTCCGCCCTTTACATCATTGACAACAACCTGGCGCCGGTCATGACGGAGAGCTACGGCGGCTGCGAGGCTGCGCTCGGCAACGGCGGCAATGCCTTTTACTACACTCTGTGGGAACAGGGTGCTGCGGAGGGAATTACCATACTCGAGGCGGCGGGCGATGAAGGCTCCGCGGCTTGCGACATTTTTGCGAGCACCGGCGTCGGCGCGGCGCAATACGGCTTGAACGTGGTTGGAAACGCTTCGACGCCCTTTAACGTGGCGGTGGGCGGAACGGACTTCAACGATGTGAACACCTGGTCCACCTACTGGTCTTCGACAAACAGTTCGCCAACCAGCTCGACCCCCCTGTCCTCAGCCATGTCGTATATCCCCGAAATGGCGTGGAATGATTCCTGCGCCAATTCAGGGTCATTGAACGGCTGCTCGTCCGGAGTGTCCGATACAGGCTCGGACCTGGCCGGCGGAGGCGGCGGAGAGAGCAACTGCGCATCGTCCACGACCGTCGCCACAGTGGGAGGCGCGCAAACAGAGTGCGTCTCGGGAAATCCCAAGCCCTCCTGGCAGTCGGGTACGGGGGTGCCCAACGATCAAGAACGTGATCTTCCGGATGTGTCGCTGTATGCGGGCGACGGCTATACCAACAGTTTCTATGTGCTTTGCGAAGCCGATTCGCTTCCGGCCGGCACAAGTTCCTGCGTCGAGAGCAATGGGAGCGCGAACTTCATGGGAGCAGGGGGAACCTCCGCTTCGGTGCAGGCTTTTGGCGGCATCATGGCGCTGGTCAATCAGAAATACGGCCCGCAGGGGGTTGCGAATTACGTCCTGTACCCGCTGGCGGCAAAGACCGGCGCGAGTTGCGCCTCGACCGCGGCTATGGCTCCCACGGCCAGCAGTTCGAGTTGCGTCTTCTACGACACGCAGACCGGCAACAACTCCGTAGCCTGCGTTGCTGACTCACCCAACTGCAGCGATCAAACGGTTACCGGCACCGGTTATGGTATCCTTGTCAACAACACCAATCAAGCGGCTTGGACAACCAACGCCGGCTTTGACCTGGCCACCGGGTTGGGCACGGTGAATGCGGCGAACCTGGTCTCGCAGTGGAATACGGTCATGTTCACTCCGACGACCACCGCGCTCACCCTAACGGCACCCGCGGGTTACAAATTGTCCAACATCCCCCATGGCCAGCCGGTGAGTATTGCGGTCAGTGTCACTCCCTCAGCTTCCACGGGCGATGTCTCGTTGCTCGGTGGGCCGGTCGGCTACAACCTCTCGTGCGCGTCCACTCCCTGCAATCTAGGCATTGATTTCGCTACTTTGACCGGTGGTTCCGTCTCCGGGACCACCACCCTGCTGCCTGGCGGGACTTACAACGTAACGGCGCGCTATGCGGGCGACGGAACCCATGCTGCGAGCACTTCTTCGCCGGTCCCAGTCACCGTGGCTTCGGAAAACAGCAATACGTTCCTGGTGTTGGCTGAGGAAGATTGCAGTGGGAATGTTACCTATCAAACCTCAGGGACTTTCGTCTATGGGAATACCATAAGTTGTTCCGGCTTTTTTTACAGTCAATATTGGTTGGTCATGAATGTGACCAACGGCACGGGCAGCCTGAATGCTGCCGATCCCTACGGGGTGGCGGGCGCGTGCTTTGAGAGCCCTGTGTACCAATGTCCCACCGGGCAGCAGGTGACGGTGACGCTCAACGGGAGCGGCATGCCGCCTACAGCAGACGTAGGCGCGCCCGCGGGTACCACGCCCGGGACGTATAACTTGAACAGCCAAGGAACCGCTGAAGACCAGTACATCCAGCTTCCGGTCGGGACAGACTCCCTGGTTGCGACCTACGAACCTCACCCCATCCCGCCGAACAACAGCTACAATACGAGCACGTCTAACCCAGTTGGGGTTTCGATCACTAAAGCGACAACCGTTACCAGCGTGACTGCTACTCCGTCAAACGTCGCCTCGGGCGCTACCGTAAGCTTATCCGCCACCGTGAACACCAGCAGCCTGGGACTTGCGCCGGCGGGCAGCGTGGGGTTCTTCAACGGAAATAGTCAGATCAGCGGCACGCCGACTTACACCTATGTGCCTGGGTCGCTCGCGGGCCCTGCTTCGCTGACCGCGACCCTATCGACATCTTTCACGGCCAACGCCAGTATCACCGCTCAATACAGCGGCGATGTCAATTACGGCAATTCGACTTCGTCAGCGACCGCGGTAACCATCACGGCCAACCCCGACTTTGGATTAGCGGCCTCTCCAACCAGCTTTACGATTACATCACCGGGCCAGTCCGGGAGCACAACCGTCTCGGCAAGCGCTGTCAACGGCTTCTCCGGTACAGTGAGCATCACTTGCGCGCTGCCAGCGTCGCTCACTTACAGCACTTGCACGCTGAGCACCGCGACTCTTACGCCGGGCGGTACCGGTGCGCAGTTGACCGTGGCCACCACGGCCCCCTCGGCTGCCTTCCGCCTGCCTGACCGTCCCCGCTGGTTCCTGCCCGGCGCGGGGCTTCTGCTGATTGCTTGGATCCTCTTGTTGCTAGCGGCCGGGAAGCACCGCCGGGTGAAGCTGGCCTTTGGCTTGCTCGTCTTCGCGATGCTCGCAACAGCTTTCGTCGCCTGCGGTGGTGGAGGCACCAGCACGGGGCCTGGTCAG
This sequence comes from uncultured Acidobacteriota bacterium, assembly GCA_963838915.1. Lineage (GTDB taxonomy): Bacteria > Acidobacteriota > Terriglobia > UBA7540 > UBA7540 > CAVROP01. Next base: position 12,969 of record CAWIUZ010000255.1, on the reverse strand, counting down.
GGTAACCCCGGCACACCAACGGGCAGTTACACCATCACCGTAACGGGCACCGGTACGGTCAGTGGCGCCAGCGTCTCACACACGCTCAATATCCCGGTGAGCGTGCAGTAAAGCGATCGTCAGTTCTTGGGGGCGGCCACGAGGGCCGCCCCAACGCCGTACGCGGCTCGAACCGGGCGGTGTAGGGGTAGGGCTTGCCCTACCCTCGTTGGGAACGGCAAAAATGCGGGGACGGCAAGCCGTCCCCCTACAGCGCCTGCCGTTACCGACGGATTCGGGCCAATCGTATCATCCTTGAACCCGCGGAATGCCTGGGTTATCATCTGAAGAATCAGCACGGTTAAGAGGGGCTCTTCGAAGGTGGTTGGGTCTGACGCAACGAGTGCGCGCGGAGTTGTTGCCTGAGCGGCACTCGACAGCCTGGTGGAGGTGCGACGATGCTTGCTGATCAGCGAACAGGAAAGGAACGCGAGTTTCTGCGCCGTGGTTTTTCCCGCCGCGATTTCACACGTATCTCCCTGCTGCTGGGCGCCGCAGCCGCCTTGCCATTTTACAACGAATCGGCTTTGGCGCAACTATCCGACATCGGCCCTATACCGCCCGACGCGACAAAGCTGAACGCCAACGAGAACCCCATGGGCCCGTGCCCGGAAGCCGCCGAGGCCATTCACAACGTGGTGCAGAAGTGCGGGCGGTACATGTACCAGGAAGGTTTCAAGATGGCCCAGACCCTGGCGGAGCAGGAGGGCCTCCAGCCTTCTTACGCGATGGCCTTCCCGGGTTCGAGCGACCCGTTGCACCGCACCGTGCTGGCCCATACTTCTCCCACACGGCCGCTCGTGATCGCCGATCCAAGCTACGAGGCGCCCGAGAAAGCGGCGGGTTTCATCGGCGCGCCGGTCATCCACGTCCCGTTGCGTCCAGACTATTCGCACGACGTGAAGGCCATGGCGGCGGCTTCGCCCGACGCCGGGCTCATTTACGTTTGCAATCCGAATAACCCCACAGGAACCATTACCGCGAAGTCGGAGATTGAATGGCTGGTGGCCAACAAACCTGCCGGCTCGGTGGTGATGATCGACGAGGCTTACATTCACATCAGTGGGGAACCTTCCTCGGTGGGATTGGTCGCCGCGGATAAGGACGTCATCATGCTGCGGACCTTTTCCAAGATCTACGGCATGGCGGGGCTTCGCGCCGGTGTGGCGCTCGGACGCCCCGATCTGTTGGTGAAACTGAAAGAATACGGCATGCCGACGATGCCTGTCACGGCTATGGTGGGCGCCACAGCCAGCCTCTGCTCCAAGAATGTGGTCTCCGAGCGCCGCAAGATTATCGCCGATATTCGAAACGACGTTTTCGATTGGATGACCAGGAAGAACTACTCTTTCATTCCGTCGGTTTCCAACAAGTTCATGGTAGACGTGAAGCGTCCGGGGCAGGAATTCGTGGCGGCCATGGCGAAGGAAAATGTCTACATTGGGCGAGTCTGGCCCGTTTGGCCAACGCGTGTCCGCGTCACCGTAGGCTCGCGTGAGGATATGGAGAAGTTTAAGGCGGCGTTCGAGAAGGTCATGAACGCGTCGTAAGCTGTCAGTCGTCCGTTGTCCGTTGTCAGTCGCTGGGCGGCTCCGCTTGGAGTACCTCGAGGTTTCTGATTGTCCTGAGTCAGAGGGTCGTCGAAGAATTCAGCCCGTCAGCCGACGGGCGGCAGAGTGTAGCCCACGGCGCAAGCCGTGGGACGGCAGACACGACCACCCTCACCCTCGTCCCCTCTCCCACTTGGCGGGAGAGGGGTGCCGCAGGCGGGGTGAGGGCCAGCCACCCAGGGCTCACGCCCTGGGCGACTCTATGCCGCCCCTGACGGGGCTCCGAAAGACCGGCACGCATAAGAAAAACTTCCCTAACAACCTTCTGACTGAGCACAGTACCTCTTCCTCTCTCGACTGAGACTGGAAACTGACGACTGACCACTGATAACTGACTACTACTTCGGCAGTGCAAACGCCGCATAGGTCCCACCCGATGGCGAACCCCACTTGCCCCCGCCGGCCGCGACTACCACATACTGCCTGCCGTTTACCTCATAAGTTGCGGGCGTAGCGTTCCCGACGGCGGGCAGCACAGTATCCCACAGCAACTCGCCGGTGGCTTTATCGAAGGCATGAAACTTTCGGTCATGATTTGTGGCGGCGATGAAAAGAAGCCCACCCGCGGTCACGAGCGGCCCGCCATAGTTCTCGCTGCCCGTATTGGGCATTCCTTTTGCGACAAGTTCAGGAAACTCGCCAAAGGGTTTTTTCCAGACGTAAGCGCCCGTGTTGAGATCGATGGCGTTGAGTGTTCCCCAAGGGGGCGCGACGGCGGGATAGCCTTCCGGATCGAGGAATTTGTTATACCCATCGTGCGTATACTTAAGTGGTTTCGGTAACTGCTCAGTTAAAGGCGTTGCAAACTCAATGTCCGTCCCCGTAGCCAGGAAAAGAGCCATCGCCGCGATCACGTTCTTCCTGAGGTAGGCGAAGCTGGGCATGCGGCCGCGCCCCTCTCGAATGACCTTGGCGATCTCCTCTTGCTTGTACTTCTTTCCCAGTTCGATCAAAGACGGGAACTCCGGTGGTGTGCCCCGCATGTCGGAACGGTGGCAATTGGCGCAATGGGCGGCATAAACCTGCCGGGTGCTCGCGAGATCCGATGTTCCGGGTCGCGGCACGAGCCTCAGGATCCAGGCCATTTCATTCGCGTTCACATACAGCAATCCGGTTTCAGGATCGAACGCCGGCCCACCCCATTCCCCGCCTCCGTCGAAGCCCGGGAAAATCACCGTCCCTGCGAGGCTGGGCGGCGTGAACTGGCCGCCGCTGCGAAGCGTTTGCAGTTGTTCGAGTCCGGCTTGGTGCGCCTCCGGCGTGCGAGCGCTAATGAGGTCGGGCGTGAGCATCTGGCGCGCGAACGGCGCGGGAATCAAAGGGAACGGTTGCGTCGCCGCCGCCACCTCGCCGTCGACATCTGAGGCGGGTACGGGCCAGTATGCGATGGGGAAGAGCGGCCGCCCGGTCTCACGCTCAAAGACGAACACAAAGCCGGACTTGGTGATTTGCGCCACCGCATCGATCGGATGGCCATTACGTTTCACAGTGACAAGCGCCGGCGCGGCAGGGAAGTCGCGATCCCAGAGATCGTGTTTGACGCCTTGGAAATGCCAGACCCGCTCTCCCGTGTCCGCTTTGAGGGCGAGCACGCAATTGGCAAAGAGATCGTCCCCCAGACGGTTGGTGCCGTAGAAATCGAACGAGGCGGAACCGGTGGCGGCGAACACCCAACCACGCTTCTCATCCAGGCTCATTCCGGCCCAATCGTTAACGCCTCCGGTGTAGGTCCAGGCGTCCTTCGGCCAGGTCTCGTACCCGTATTCACCGGGATGAGGAATGGTGTGAAACGTCCAGCGAATCTTTCCGGTGCGAACGTCGAAAGCGCGAATGTCGCCGGGAGATGCCGGCAAGTCCTCGCTGACAATGCTGCCCAGAATGAGAAGGTCCTTGTACACTACGCCTGGGGTGGTAGCGGAAATGGACTGCAGTTTCGGGTCGCGGCCAAGCCCTTCCCGTAAGTCCACTCGCCCGGAATCGCCGAAACTGGCGATGGGCTTGCCGCTCGCCGCGTCAATGGCGTAGAGATACTGCTGGGCAACCACGAAGACTCTGCCATCGTTTCCCTCTTCCCAATAGCTGACGCCGCGGTTGCGAAGCTTGGCTGCGGCCGGCTCGCCTTGATTGGGGTCGAAGCTCCAGCGCAGTTGCCCCGTGGCTGCATCGAGAGCGACTAAGCGCAGCTTGGGCGTGGTGACAAACAAGACGCCATGCTCCACGATGGGATTGCACTCCATCTCCGACTCGGGAAATGCATCGCCGGAATCGTAAGTCCAGGCAACCGCCAGATTGCGGACGTTGTCGCGATCGATTTGCCGAAGGGTTGAATAATGGATGTTGTCCGGAGTTCCCCCGTAGACCTTCCAATCGCTGTAGTCGGAGGAGGAAACAACGCGCTGCCCGCACCAAATAAGGTCAACCGTCAGCAACACGGCAGGCAGCATTGCGAGCTTTAAACGATGGTTTGGCATTCCGCTCCTGTTTTCGCGTAATTTGGATTCTATCACTTGACGGCCTCGAAGGGGTGGTAGGCCGTTAGAGTCTGTGTGAGAGCTCGGTCTCGCTGTCATTCCGAGGAGCCGCAGGCGACGAGGAATCTCGCACTGCTTTGAAAGTCGTAAGGCGGGCGTCTCGCCCGCCGTGGCACGGGCGTCCTGCCCGTGCGCGGGAGCGGGACGCCCGCGCTACGGCCGTCCGTCGGCATGCTATTTTCATGGTTTTTGGGTGTCCGTTAGCGGACGGGCATGCGCGACTGCTCTGAAAATGCTTGTGCCGAAGGCGCGCTGGAGTGCGGTAGCGCCAGCTACCGCCGTTCGCTCGTATTCCAGGGCGGCAGCTTCGCTCTGCTCCTTACACGCATCTTCTGTGTGTTAGACATCGGGCGACTGCGGTCGCACATTATGGCAGGCCCCGAAGGGGCCTTCCGTGAGTAGCCGCAGGTTTTAACCTGCGGAAACCGTGGGAAAGGGAATAACCTCAACCCCCAAGGGGTTGAACTACCGTTCGGCCCCTTCAGGGCGAATCCCGATATTGGGCACATTTTCCGTGGGTTTCACCCACGGCTACTCATAGTTTGCCCCTCCGGGGCAAGAACTCGCCGTAAGTGAGTGAGTCAATACTCCGCAGCACCAAGATGCGTGTAAGGAGCAGAGCTTCGCTGCCGCACTCCATGACGCACTGCGCATTCTCATGGTTTCTGGGTGCCTGTCAGCCGACGGGCATGAGCGGCTGCCTTGAAAACATCCAGAGCGAGATTCCTCGCTTCGCTCGGAATGACAGCCTAAGCGAAGTTCTCGTTCGCGCCCACCACGGGCGTCCCTATCCGACACGCCGCCGGCAGATTGCGTAGACCGAAGGCGCGCAGTAATCCAGCAAGCGGGGGGAGAGCAGCGACTTGAGGATCGGCCCGGGCAGTCGCCCTGCGTACTTCATGCGCAAGAACTCGCGCGTGAGACACTCCACATCTGCAAAACGTTCGCTGAGCAGTGCGAGCAGCTCCTCACGGCCAAATCCGACGTGCGCACCTTCTTCGTTCTTGAATCGGCCCGTAAGGCGCGCCCGCCAATCAATCAGGTTCCAGGCGATCTTCTGCCAGGTGGTGGCATCGAAGGAACCCAGGTAGCCGACGATGCGATGGCGGTTCGGCACGCCCACATAAAACGGCGCGCCGGGGCGAAGCACGCGGTTGACCTCCGCGAGCGCGGCGCGGGCGTCAGCAACGTGCTCGAGGGAATGAAAGGCGGCGGCAAAATCGAACCAGAGGTCGCGGAAAGGCAGGCGCAGCGCGTCCCCGCGCGCCACGCAGCCTTCGGCGCGGGCCAGCGCCGAAAAGCGCGAGTCCAAGTCTATTCCCATGATGTGGTTCGTCCGAAACGCCCGCCGCAAGTAGACAGTTTCGTCGCCGTTCCCGCATCCCACAACCAGCCCGCGGCACCCGGTGCGCTCTTTGAGTAAGGGCTCCAGCCGGCGGCGGCAATGCTCGACCATGGCGTGCACAGGGATTGTGTTTGGATCGGTCACCGGCTCGAGACTCCACCTCGTAGGCGCTGACCTGAATATACACTGCGTCGCTGGCATCTATCCAGGCCCGCGGCAGGCGCCGGCAGGGAGGTGCTCCGAACGGTAGCGCCGACCTTCAGAGCCTGCCCTGAGCGAAGCGAAGGGTCGGCATTTGCTGGCCTGAAGGCCAGCGCTACGCTAAAGCCAGGACCCGGCAGTCACGGAATTCCCCTTGACAACCCTGGCCGCCTTACTCAACATGCACTATTGGTCATCATACATGTGAATCCAGGAGACGCCGCGAGTTAAACCTGCGCTGTCTCCGCGAGGAAAGAACATGGACAGATTCGTTGATGTGCAGAGTATTTCTTCCGGGCGCAGACAGTTCCTGCGAGTCCTGGCAGGTCTGGGATTTGTGCACGGCGCGATGGGCGCATTGAGGATTGATGCCAGCGACCTCTTGCCGAATCCCATCGGGTACGCCACGATTGCGTGGCCCCAGAAGGAGTTCGCCCACGCGCTCGACACCATCTCGCATTTGGGCTTTCGTGGCGTGCAGATGTTAGGCTGGGTGCGCGAGGCTTACGCAGGCTCGAAGACTCAGGAACTCAAGCAACAGCTTGCCTCGCTGAAATTGAGGCCTGTAGCGCTTTCCTGCTCCGCTGCGCGCCTGGCTCCGGGACAGCACGGAAATGAGGCGGTCGAAGTGCGCGGTTATGCTGAATTCTTCTCCCGCCTTGGCGGGACCTTCTTACAGGTGACCGACGGAGGAAATCCTACGAAGGAGTATTCAGCGGAGGACATAAAAGCTCTCGGCGCGCGTATGAACGCCGTTGGAAAGATGGCGCAGAACTTTGGATTGACTCTCGGCTACCATCCTCACTTCGGTACCATTGGAGAGACCCGCCAGGGCTTGGGACGCATGCTCGAAGCGACGGACCCGCGATACGTGAAGCTGATCGCCGATGTCGCACACCTGGCGCTGGGCGGCTCAGACCCTGCCGAGGTTATTCGAACCTACGGCCAACGTTTGTGCTTTTTGCACCTCAAAGACACTCGCAAAGAGGTCGCCGCCGTCGCCCGGCAGGATCGCAGTCGCATGGAAGCGATGGGCCCGCCGTTTTGCGAAATCGGGTTGGGCGTGGTCAATTACGACGCCGTGGTCCAAGCTCTGCGCGCCATCCAATTCACAGGCTGGGGAATCGTCGAGTTGGATACCGGCAATTCAACCCTGGGCGGCCCTGACGCTGCCGCGGCTGCGAATCGCGATGCCTTGCGAAAACTCGGTTTCAACGTATGAGAACGCTCTGCGCCTTGACAACATCGGCAGGTGAATGCTAGAAAGCTTGAGTGGCCACCTTGGCGCTATCGTCTAGGGGTTAGGACGTCAGATTCTCAATCTGAAAACCCGGGTTCGATTCCCGGTAGCGCTACCAGATCTTAGAGTTAGCAAATAATCCTAACGAATTAAACCTTGATGACGAGGGTCAGTTGATTCCGAAGTCGAAGCCTTTGCCGTAGTTGCCCTTGGGTGGCTCCGACGAACCTCTGAGAAGAAACATGTATTCGCCTTGAGCGAGCCCGCCGGCCGTAATCTTGAATAGGCGCGGACCCACCTCGACTTTATCGAAGTTCCTCGCGTCCTGTCCGGTGATCTTAGGACCGCCCGGCCCCATCGCCACTTCCCGGCGATTCGCCTTGGTCCTTGGTTGAAGCGTGATCAGAGCGACTTCATCGATCTCTTTCCCTTCAGGAAGGCGCAAATAGAAGGTCGGCGTGGCCTCTTTGATCCGTGTTTTCGCAGCCGGTCCAATAAGATAGGCTATGGATTGGCCCAGCTTCACGGGTACGGGTACTTTGATGATCTTCTTTTTCGTTTTTTCATTCCCAGACAACATCGTCATGTCGACCTTTTGGAGGACGCCTTGCGGAAAAAGGTACAGGCCGGTCTCGCCTGGAACTTTGGAGGCATAAGCGTCGCTAGGATATTTCTTCGGCGGTGCGCCCGGAATTGACGTTGTGGCGGGTGGAGGCGTGTACGGCTGGGAGGGATCCTGAAGGAAGCTAATGATCGTATCGCTGAGACCTAGCTTTTTTAGGTCTACGATCTCGCCCGAATTAAGGTCGAAAGGCTTGCCGTTCTTCTTGATTCTATCGATGATCGCCGCTTCCGAGGCGCCGGCTTGAGACATACTAACGACTTCGTCGACGCTCAGCGGCTCATTGTTCTTTTCCGTTTGCGCCCGCGCCCAATGCAGGCATGCGATGGCCAGGACCGTTGCGAGCAGTGCGCAGTGACAAAGCGACCGACGCGCCATGGTGAAACTCCAAGGGGAGATTACTCCAAAATCTGTCCAACGTGCCAAGAGATTTGAATATGTTACTTTTTGCTGGTTCACATTGCAACGGGAGGATTTTAGCACGCTCAAACTTCCGAATGTTGGACGCCACGTTGTTCGACGCTTTTTGACAACCCGTAGGTAGTGTGCAAACATGCCCATGTGTGAACATCCACGGAGCCCATTATGCTTAGACTACGCACGCGAATCATCATCGCTCTGGCTTTATTTCTCCTGATTTTCCTTCCTCTCCTCACCAACGGTATCGACCTGCTGGTGGACTGGCTATGGTTCAAGCAGGAGGGCTTTCGGGTCATTTACTGGACGATCCTGAAAACCCAGCTTCAACTGAGCGGACTGGTTGGAGTGGGTTTCATGTTGGTGACGGCGGTGAACCTCGTGATCGCCCACACGCTTGCCCAGCGTCACGGGTTTCGGGTGAATGAGGAATTCATCGAGTTTCCTGCGCTTGACCGGTTCGGCAAGGCTTTCCGCTGGGTCATCTGGGCAGGCATCCTGCTGATTGGGTACGTCGTTGGGCAATGGGGCACGAGCCACTGGCTCGATTACCAGATGGCCACGCACGGGCCGGCGATGGGACAGCAGGACCCGCTCTTCGGACTCGATCTGGGTTTTTATCTCTTCCGTTTGCCCTTCAACTGGTTTCTTTATTACCTGGCGCTCATGGCGGTCATCGTGTGTCTGGTGAGCGCGGTATTCCTTTACTTCGTGGAAGGCGGCGTCTGGGTCACGCCGAAGGGGCCCAAAGTGATGCGGCCGGCGCGGGCGCACCTGATGGTGCTGGCAGGCCTACTTTTCGTTGTCTTCGCTTATCGAGCCCGCCTCGCCATGTATAGCTTGTTTTATTCTCCGCGCGGCATCATCTTCGGCCCCGGTTACAGCGACGTGCACGCGACATTGCCTATTCTGAAGGTGGAACTCTTCCTTTGTCTTTTGACGGCCGCGGCCTTTGTGGTCAGCGCGAAGTCAGGACGCGTTCGGCCGGCGCTCTATTCCGTAGGCCTGCTCCTGGTGGTGTTGGTGCTGGGCGGGTCGGTCTACCCTGACATCGTGCAGCGTTTCATCGTGGCCCCCAATGAAATTGACAGGGAACGGCCGTACATTGCCAATGCTATCAAGTTCACTCGCCAGGCGTACGGGCTGGACCGGTTCGAGGAACGCGAATTCTCCGCCGTCGAGGATTTGAGCTTGGACGAGATCAGGAAAAACGAGGCGACGTTCCGCAACGTCCGCATGTGGGACCACAAACCGCTCCTCACCACTTTCGCTCAGCTCCAGGAAATCCGCACCTATTACGACTTTCAGCACGTGGATAACGACCGCTATTGGATTAACGGGATTTATCGCCAGGTGTCGCTCTCGCCGCGCGAACTTTCCGCGGCCAGCCTGCCGGGCCGCAGTTGGATCAACGAGCATCTTACCTATACCCACGGCTATGGCCTGTGCCTCGGGCCAGTGAATGAATTCACCAGCGAAGGTCTGCCGGTTCTGTTTATCAAAAACATTCCTCCGGTTTCCACCACCTCCATCAAGATCACCCGCCCGGAGGTTTACTACGGCGAACTCCAGAACGACTACTGCTTCGTCAGAACTCGCGCGCAGGAGTTTGATTATCCCCAGGGAGATCAGAACGTCTACACAAATTACCAGGGCGAGGGTGGACTCCCGGTCGACAATATCTGGCGCCGGCTTCTATTCACCTTGGCTTTTGGCGAAAAGAACATTCTGTTTTCAGGCGATATCCAGTCCGAAAGCCGCTTGATGATCTACCGCCGCATTTTGGATCGCGCCCAACGCCTCGCACCTTTTCTTGCCTTCGATCATGACCCCTACATGGTGATCGCGAACGATGGGTCGCTTTACTGGATGCTCGATGGCTACACCGCCTCGGACATGTACCCTTATTCTGACCCCACGGAAGGCATAGGGAATTACGTTCGCAACGCCGTCAAGGCCACGATCAATGCTTACAGCGGGCAAGTGCGCTTTTACATCAGCGATCCCTCTGACCCTCTCATCCAGACGTACGCGCGCATCTTCCCCGGAGTTTTCGCGCCGCTTTCGGCCATGCCTGACGACCTGCGCGCCCACATCCGATACCCCGAGGAGTTCTTTTCTATCCAGGCAGCCAAGTACGCTTTGTTCCACATGACCGATCCGCGCGTCTTCTACAACAAGGAAGACCTGTGGCGGGTGGCGCAGAGTGCGGCGCGCGGGCAGGCCACGCCCATGACACCGTACTACACCATCATGAAGCTGGCAGAGGTGGGCGAGCGCGAAGAATTTATCCTGATGGTGCCTTTCACTCCGGCCCGCAAAGACAACATGATTTCCTGGATGGCCGCCCGCTGCGACGGTGCTGACTACGGCAAGGTTCTGGTCTTCACTTTCCCCAAGCAGAAGCTCGTTTACGGCCCGCAGCAGATCGAATCCAGAATCGATCAGGACCCTGGAATCTCCCAGGCCCTTACCCTCTGGGGCCAGGGTGGGTCAACCGTCATTCGCGGCACATTGCTTGTCGTTCCGGTTTTGAATTCGGTCCTTTACGTCGAACCGCTCTATCTGGCTGCGGAAGCCGGCGGCGGGCTGCCACAGTTGAAGCGCGTCATCGTATCTTACTCGGACCACGTATTGATGGAGGATACGCTGGACGCGGCGCTGAGCAAGATCTTCAGCGGCGCGGTGAACACCACGGAGACGCCCACCGCCGCGGCCGGGGCGGCCGCTCCAACGCCCGTCAAGATTCCACTTGCCACCTCGGCCGATGTTCAAGCGCTCATCCGCGAGGCCAGTCAGCACTACCAACGCGCCCTCGAAATGCAACGCCAGGGCGACTGGGCAGGCTACGGCGCGGAGGTGAAGAAACTAGGTGACGTGCTCAACCGCCTGGCTGCGGCAGCGCCGAAGTAGCCCCCTCGAACGAACTGCGCTCTCCCGTGGGGAGCATAGGCGCTAGTGTGGTGTCCCACTTAATTCTTTACAACGGCGCACCTTGTCGAGGATGACGTCCGCGGTGGCTCGCCAGACGAAAGGTTTGGGCTGGTTGTTCCAGGTTGCCAACCACTGGTAGATGGCAGTCTCCAACTCGGTGACGTTGTGAAAAGTTCCTCGGCGGATCATGCGCTCCGTGATCAGTCCGAACCAGCGTTCCACCTGATTGAGCCAGGAACTGCTGGTGGGGGTGAAGTGAACGTGGAATCGAAGGCACTTTTTAGGTTTGAGCCAGCGCACCACCTCCGCGCTCTTGTGGGTGCTGTAGTTGTCCACGATGAGGTGTACCTCCCCATCCGGCGGCACCTCCTTTTCCAGTTGGGAGAGGAACTTCACAAACTCCCGGCCGCGATGGCGGGGCAGGCAGCACCCCATCACCTTGCCGTTCAAAATATTAAAGGCCGCAAACAGCGTGGTGGTCCCGTGCCGTTGGTAGTCGTGAGTTTGGCGTTCCGGCAAGCCCGGTCGCAAAGGCAAGATCGGAGCGGTGCGATCCAGCGCCTGAATTTGGCTCTTCTCGTCGACGCACAGAACCAAGGCTCGGTCCGGGGGGTTGAGGTAAAGCCCTACGATGTCGCGTACCTTCTCCTCGAAGCGGGGGTCGTTGGAGATCTTAAACTTCTCCACCCGGTGAGGCTGCACGTCATAGCGTTGCCAGACGCGATGCACCATCATGCGCGAAACCCGCAGTTGCCGAGCGAGCTCGCGCACGCTCCAGTGGGTGGCATCGGGCGGCCGAGTCTTCAGCGTGGTATCCAAAATCTTTCGCTCCAACTCCGCCGTCAGCACCCGTCGCGACCCCCGGCGCTTCCGGAGTTGGCGCAGGGCCTCGCAGCCTCCCTGGGAGAAAGCCGCCCGCACGGCCAGAACCGTCGGACGCGACAGCCCGGTTTGTTGCGCGATAGAGTGATTGGCAATCCCTCGGCCCGCCAGCAAAATCGCCTGGCACTTGCGAGCCATCCTCTGCGGCGTGGCGCCGGCCCGAGCCCAGCATTCCAACTGTCGCCTTTGAGCTTCATCGATCATGAGAGCAGTAGCACGGGTGAACATGCGCCGATTAGATCACAAGATGGTCCTATTGTAAATAATTAAATGGGACGGGACACTAGAATAAGCCCGTCGACCTGTGCCAAGCCGCATCAGCGGCGGAAGAATGTGGCCCACGGCGCCAGCCGTGGGATCGCGGCACACAGAGAGCACGCTGAGCCACGTAGTGGCGACAGAAGATCTGTGGTCATGAAGGCAGCTCTGTCGCCCCTCCCGGGGCTTTTCAGGTGCATCGGCCCTGCCCTCTCCCCACGGCTGTCGCCGTGGGCCATATTCTTGCGCCCGCCCCGGCGGGCTCCGGAAGCCGATCGAGCCTATTCTAGGTCTTTGACCGCATGAAAAGATTCTATAATATATTGTTTTTGGGTAATCTTTGGGTCTATACTGGGGCATGTCGCGACGCCCCCTTGAGGTGAAAGTATCTGCAGAAGATCAGAAGCAGCTTCGGCAACTTTTGCGAGCTGGGATTCAGCAGGTGCGCGTGCTTCATCATCTCCAACAGCGGAGAGACGGATGAGGTGGTCAAAGACCTGCTGGATAAAGAGGATGGGCATGGTAACGGTGGTAGCGACGGGAAACAGGTCTTCAACCATCGCGAGTTACGGAGATATCGTTCTCGACGTCCAGGTCGAAGAGGCGTGTCCCTACAACATTATCCCCACGTCGAGCACGACGACGACCCTGGCCCTCGGGGACGCAATCGCCATCTGCCTCATGAAGGAAAGAAACTTTACGAAAGACGACCTGGCCCTGCTCCATCCGGGAGGCGCCATCGGCAGGAGCCTGCTCCTCAGGGTGGAAGACCTCATGCACACCGGCAAGGACATGCCGAGGGTCTACGAGGACATGCCCATGAAGGACGTCATCATGGAAGTCACCTCGAAGAGAATGGGTACGGCTGGGGTATTCAACAGGGATGAGGA
>CAWIUZ010000254.1:0-4629 GCA_963838915.1 uncultured Acidobacteriota bacterium | reverse complement strand
GTGCCGACCTTACTCGATGAATGGCTCGGGCTGTATGTTCGACAGCGGCACGCACCAGTTAGGCGCGGAGCCTGCCTGTTTATGGCCTGCCGTCACGCGGCGCTTCGGGCAGAGCCAGGCGGCGGCGCAACCCCTCAACAGCGTGGTGGAAATGCGCGTGCCCATTAGTCCGCGGGCGGAAGCGCGGGCGGTGGTGGATACGGCGCTCTACCAGCGGCGGCTCATCACGGACTATGTGATGTTCAACTTCTGGATTCGGGCCAAGACGCCCGGCCAGGCCCAGGCCCACTCGCGGCGCAAACGGTGGCGCAGCCTTCACGATTTCTCGCGCCCCACATTGTTGGGCGATTTCGAGAACGATCCGGCAAGCTTCATCGGCCGTTTCGGCCCAGTGCACCTTGCCGCCGTTCCGCTTCACGTTATCGGCGAACTGTTCGAGGTAGAAATCCAGATGCTCGATCACTTCCTGCTTCAGTTCGCGAGCTCGCTCGCGCAGTAGTTCCCAGCCCGGCACTTCGCCGATCGCTTCCAAGCGGTGGGTGTAAAGACGGAGCGTGGAGGAACGATAAGCCTCCTGAAGGTGCGGGTCGGCAAGGTTCTTGTTCCCCAGTTCGTGAACTTCGTTACTGTGAACACCGGTGTCGGACATAGTCAAGAGTCAAGAGTCGAGAGTCGAAAGTCAAAAGTCGAAAGCAAAACCAAATAGTACCTAATCCCCTCGCCCCCTTTGGGGGAGAGGGTGGACCGCAGCCGGCGGTTTCATCAGTCCGTCAGCTGACGGAGCCGGGTGAGGGGGTCGCCGCTTTTACTTTTGCGCCAGCACCTCCGCCAGGTGCATGGTCTTGAGCGGCAAACCCTGGCGATGGATCATTCCTGCAAGGTGCATCAGGCACCCGGAGTCATTGGCCACCAGGTACTCGGCCTTGGTCTCGGCGGCAAATCCAAGTTTGTCCTGGCCCATGGCTGCCGAGACTTCGGGAAACTTGACGGCAAACGTCCCCCCAAAGCCGCAACACACCTTGTAACCTTCCATCTCCACGAAGTCGATGCCGCGCACCTGACGCAGCAGCTTGCGCGGTTCCTGCTCGACGCCCAACTCGCGCAGAAGGTGGCAGGAATCGTGATACGTGACGCGATGGGGGAAACTGGCGCCAACGTCCTCGACCTTCAAAACGTTCACCAGGAATTCCGAGAATTCGAGAAACTTGTCGCGCAGTTGCCGGCATTTTTTGAGGCGATCCGGGTCGTCCGCGAAGAGCTCAGGATAAAAGACGCGCACCATTGATGTGCAGGAACCCGACGGACATACCACGTAGTCCGCATCATCAAAAAGGTTGAGAACTCCGGAAGCCACCGCGCGGGCTTCCTCCCGATAACCTGTATTGAACGCCGGCTGGCCGCAGCAGATTTGCGCAGGGTTGAAAGTGACTTCGACATCCAGGCGCCGAAGCAGCCTGACGACAGATTCTCCAACTTGCGGAAAGAACTGGTCACCCAAACAGGTTACGAACAACGCCGCTCGAATTTTCGACATCCGAAACCTCGCGAAGCTCTCACGCTATTCGAAAACTCGACGGGGGTCAAGAATCAAAATCAGGTCGAATCAACCACTGAGGCACTGAGGCACTGACAAAAGACGCTGATTCAGCCTCTCTGCGGCTCTGTGTCTCTGTGGTGAAGAGCCTGTTGGCGCACCTCACCGCAGCAGCACGCGTCGTGGAGTAGACTCCTCGACTACGTGGGGAACTTCAGTCGCGCGCTGATGGCTTGAATCTGGTCGAGGGATTTGGTTTTCTCGAGCGCGGCGATCTGCAACGCGATGTTGCCTATGGCTGTGGATTCACTCGGTCCGCGCAGAACTTCCCGCCCCGTTAATTCCTGGGTCAGACGGTTGAGGGTTTCGTTCTTGACGCCCCCACCCACGATGCAGATGCGTTCGATGGGCTTGCCGGTGATCGCCTGAAGGTCCTTGATCACCTTGGCGTATTGCCGTGCCAGGCTGCGGAAAATGATGGCCGCAATCTCCTTGGGCTGAGTCTCCTCATCAAACCCGTGCGCTTTGAGAGCGGCATTGATGCGGGCAAGCATGTTGCCAGGCGCAAGGAAGGCTTTTGCCTCCGCATCGAAAGACGGTCCGACGGCGGGGGCTTCTGAACACTGCTGGGCCAAGTCGGCAGGCGTCAGCTCATGCCCTTGCGCTTTCCACTCGCGCAGGCACTCCTGGAGCAGCCACAATCCGATCACGTTGCGCAGGAATCGGATACTCCCTGCCGCGCCGCCTTCGTTGGTAAAGTTCCCTTCAGATGACTCGGCGGTCACCACGGGGCTGGGAACGACCATGCCCACCAGAGACCATGTTCCGGAGCTGATGAACGCCAGCTTTTCATGCGGGAAAGGTATGCCGGCCACCGCCGCGCCGGTATCGTGGCAAGCCGGCGCGATGACTTGCACGTTCGAGAGGCCAAGGTCCGTGGCGAGTTCTTTGCGCATCTTCCCCAGCGGTGTCCCGGGCGGCGCTATGGAAGGAAACTTCTCCAGATTGAGCTTCAGAGCGCGGGTCAATTCCTCCGACCACGACCGCTTGTGTACGTCGAGGAGTTGAGTGGTGCTGGCTTCCGTGTACTCGGCCATCGCCACTCCCGAGAGCCGGAAAAGGAAATACTCCGGAAGTGTAAGCCACTTCGCCGCGCGCTCCCATTCCGAAGGGAATTCGGCGATATGCGCCATCAACTGGAAAACCGTGTTGAAAGGAAGAAGTTGAATCCCGGTGATCTCGTACAAACGCTTTTCGGGAATCAGCGCAAAGACGCGCTCCATTTGGGGGAGGCTTCTTGCATCACGGTAACAGTATGATCGGCCGATGCGATTCCCGGTTCGGTCGAGCAAAACGTAATCCACGCCCCAGCCGTCGACGCCAACGCTCGCGATGCGGCCCCCGGCTTTGGACGCGGCCTGATGAAGCCCTTTAACGATCTCCTGCCACAAGCGGTCCAAATCCCATACCAGGTGCCCCGCCTCTTCGCGCGCGCCGTTGGGGAAGCGGTGGACTTCTTCCAGAATTCCTTGCTCCCCAGTCCAGCGGCAAAGGACGACACGGCCACTTTCCGCTCCCAAGTCAGTTGCCACGATGTGTGTGCCGGTTTTCATGGTCGTGATTCCTTCTGCGGCTCTGCGCGGCCCTCTGGAACTCTGTCATTCTGAGCGAAGCGAAGAATCCCCGCAGTTGCTCTTTGATTTCTTCGACCAGGGCGAACTGCCGAGATCCTTCGTTGCGCTCAGGATGACAGCGCCGCTCAAGAAAGGCACGGAAGTATTGCTCGGCATCCCCCTCACTGCTATGCGTAGCTTCCGCCCGCGGCCTGGTTCCGCTCGGCGCGCTCGCGTTCGATCCGTTGCATGTAGCCGGACTCGCGGAACGCAGCCAAGGGGTCTTCCGGCAAGCCTTTCGAGCGCCTCCATTCACGGATTACCGGTCGCACGTCCGTTGAGAAGGCTGCTTTGAGGCACTCTTCGGCGTCGACGAGTTCGCACTTCTGCTGGTGGCGAGCCAGGCTCTCGTGGTCAACAAGTGTAGCCTTGGCATACAGTTCCTGGGCGGTCGCGGCGGTCTGGATCATTTCCTCGATCTTGCCTTTCAGGTTGTGGCTCTGATCGACCATGTAGGCGATATCCGCGCGCCGGCCGGATTCCCATTCGAAATAGAGAATCTCGTGGAAGATGCGGAAGATCTGGTAGGGATCAATCGAACCCAGCGTCAGATCATCGTCAGCGTACCGCCGGTCGTTAAAATGGAAGCCTCCCAGCATGTCCTCGCTGAGGAGCCAGGTCACGATCTGCTCGATGTTCTGGGCCTGGTAGTGGTGGCCCGTATCCACCAGCACTTTCCCGCGCGGACCGGCAGCGCGCGCGAGCAGCAGAGCCATGCCCCAGTCGGCGATGTCGGTGTGATAGAAGGCCGGCTCGAAGGGTTTGTATTCCACAAGCAATCGCTGCGTCGCCGAAAGCTTGTCGTGGCTTGCCTTCAACCCCTCCGCGAACCACTGCTTCCGATGCCGGATATTGGCGGTCCCGGGATAGCACGAACCGTCTGTAAACCACAGCGAAATGTCCCGGCTCCCCGTCTGCTTCCCGATCTCAATGCAATCCAAGATGTGCTGCAATGCCGCTTGGCGCACTGCGGGATCGGGATTCGCCAGCGATCCGTATTTGTAAATCTGGTCCTGGAAAACGTTGGGGTTGATGGCACCGACGCCAACACCGTATTTGGCGGCATACCCTTTCACTTCATTCGTGCTCTTCAGGCCTTCCGGGAAATCCCAGAGGACGTGCACGGCCACGGTGGGACAGATGCCCGTAAAGTGATTAACCTGCCCGGCATCGCTGAACTTCTCTTCGGTAGACGTGGCTGCGCCTAGTTGGGTGAATTTGCCAAAACGGGTCCCGGTGTTAGCGAACCCCCACGAGGGTAATTCAATTCGGAAAGTCTCTAAACTTTTCCAGAGAGTCGGTTCGGACGAGCCTTTGGACATGCTGCACCTCCATTGGGTTGGAGCCACATAGTACTGGTTTGGCTCAAGCTTAGTCAAGACGGACGATGCGCTGGCGCACCACCCACCACCCCCATCCCCT
>CAWIUZ010000253.1:0-23641 GCA_963838915.1 uncultured Acidobacteriota bacterium | reverse complement strand
CGAATAGGGAGCAAATGAAGAAGGTGGGAAGTTACGGAAGTGGTTTTTTGACTCGAATCAAGCGGTCTGCCGGAGACGTTCTGGCTTACCGCTGGCACGATGACGGCAGAGAAGAAGAAAGAAAATCCTAGGTCCAGTATGCAAGTTCAAGTCTGAAGCCGCGGCGTGGAAGGAAGTTGAGCGCCGCAGGCTGGGACGGAAGGGAAGTCCAGAAACCGTGGAGCAGTTGGCTCAGCACTGGAAGGAAAAGGAGAGCAGCAGACGCGCCTTCTCCACCAGCGAGACGATTTCTGGATACCTGGCGAACTGGGTTGTTCCAGCCTGGGGTTCTCGCTTGCTGACTGAAGTGAAGGCTGTGGATGTTGAAGACTGGCTCGCCAAGTTGGATCTGGCGCCGGGCAGCAAAAAGAAGATTCGTGCCACTCATGCGGACTGTTAAACAACTCGCCCATGGCCATGGGTCGCGCACCTGCTGGCGAATCTGGCGAAAGTAGGCGATGTCCTCCGGCGAGAGGACGTTTCGAGGTAGAAGAGCCGCAGCGGCTCGAGCGCCTTGGCGAATTGCACGGCCTGGTGCGGGCTGACGCGCTGGTGGACGTCGTGAATGAGCTCGATTTCATCACCCAGTTGTTTGCGGCACTCCTCGAGCATCTGCCGCGCATGACGCATATAAGGGACCGAGTCGAAGACGGGCCCGGCGTGCAAGCCTTCGAGAGGAGCGCCGCCGCTCGGCCCGTACGAATCCATGCCGGGCACGCCAGTCATAATCTTGACAACTCGAAATCCCTTAGCCATTACCTGACGAGCGCGGTCGATGGCCTCTGCGGCCGCCATGCCGCCCACGGTGGCGTACGTGAGCGCGGCTTCACGAGCCTTGCCGCCCAGCAACTGGTACACCGGCATGTTGGCCTGCCTGCCCTTGATGTCCCACAACGCCTGGTCGATCCCGCTGATGGCATTGTTGAGCACCGGGCCGTTGCGCCAATACGAGCTGTTGTAGCAGGCCTGCCAGGTGTCCTCGATGCGGTCCGCCGGCTTCCCAACCAGGAAAGGCTTGAGATACTTCTCCACTGCCGGACCCACCAGGTCAGCGCGTTGCGTAAAAGTGGCGCAACCGTAACCGTAAAGGCCGTCCTGATCGGTGAGGATCTTGACCACTACCAGGCGCACGCCCGCCGGCTGAGTCGTGATCACTTTGATGTCCTTGATGATGGGCGAGGGCAGCCCGCGTACAGCGCGTGCCGCCTGCTGTTCTGCCGCAAGCTGTCGATTCGGCATCACCGCAGCGGCGACCCCCGCTGCAGCGAGTTGAAAGCTCTTTCTTCGGTTCATTACAGCCCTCCTTGGCGAGAAAGTGATATACAGCCCTCTCCCTCGGGGAGAGGGTGTCGCGCTGCCGGCGTTTTCATCAGCCGGAGCGCGACGGGTGAGGGGGCATTTCGCATGAGGCAAGACCAAGAACAACTCAAATGGCAAATGGCGAAGGTCAAATGGCAAATGGTTCTTCAATCTGAACAGCTGGCAAATTGTAAACCATTTGAATTTTGCCGTTTGCCATTTGCCGTTTGAATTCGCTCTTTCTGCGTCTTTAAGAAGAAACCCCTCACCCGTCCGGCGGCGGTTGGAGAAAGCGCCGTCGCCGGACACCCTCTCCCCGAGGGAGAGGGCTAAAGGCCAAGAGGGCCTTCGCGCCACAACCTTGAAAACGGCGTATATTGTATGACCCTGGGAAGCAAAATGTAAATTGAAGTAGAAGGCTGGGACGTATGGAACAATCGGAACATTGTCATTCCGAGTGCACATGGACCTCCGGCCCACCCATGGAGATAACAGTCGCTGTCATCCTGAGCGAAGCGAAGGATCCGCAGTTCCGGTCCGAGACGAGGCGAACTAATGCAGATTCTGCGCTTCGCTCAGAATGACAGACTTTCGATAGAGCAGAGCGAGATTCCTGGCTTCGCTCGGAATGACATCTCATGTTCCGTCGTGGGGGTTCAGATGCGCGCTCATTTTTGTGCACTCTTCATTTTGTTTGCGGCCGCGGCTGTAGCCTTCGAGCCACCGGTCGATACGGCGGAGCCTTTGACTGTCCGCATTGAGGAGCCGGCACTGGGTTCTTACGGCGCTGGCGGTCGTGTACGGTTCGATCAGCCCGATGCGCCGTTTCCGTTGAATGTTCACCTCAGCAGCAGTGCGGACCAGCCGCTGAAGGGCACACTGCGCGTGCGTGTCATTGATCGCTGGCGAGCTCTCGCCTTCGATGCCAAAACGTTCGCCTATGTCTTGAGGTGAAGCGGGACGTAAGGGGTCTCGGGCGTCAGCGTCGAAGACAAACGATGGCTTTTGGGCGTTGTGCGTTATAGAATTCACCTCGCGTTTCGCTCTCAATCGGCCCGGAGATAGAAAGACCTACTTTGGAAGGAGTGCCATGAAAATTAATCGAGTTGTTCGAGTGCTGGGATTCTTTTCTCTTTCGCTCATTGTCTTGCTTACCGGCTGTGCGCAAAAAGAAACCGCGCCTCCGCAGCAGGCTGCAGTCGAAAAAGCCAAAGTCACCGTCAATTGGGATAAGGTCCTGACCGTCTCGAAAACCACGCCCACCTTGCAAGTTGTGGTCAACCCTCCCTTGCGTCGCGGCTCCCAGATTCACGACCGGGTGTTTCAGGCCCTGCACGAACTGGGCGCTGACGACGTGCGCTACGTCCCCTGGCTGCCCTACCCCAAGCTCGGCGTGGCCGAACTCGAGCCTCCGGCCAACGGCAAGACATCCTGGGACTTTTCCCTGATCGATCCCATGATGGAAGACTTCATGAACGCCCAGACGGCGCATTCGGTGATCATCAACTTCAGCACCATCCCGCAGTGGATGTTCAAGACGGAGAAGCCGGTAGCGTACCCCGCGGCTCCGGACCAGGTAACGTGGGATTACGAAAAAGGGACGGAGTTTCGCGACCCGACCCTGAAGGAAGTGGGGGACTACTATGCGCGTCTGGTGAGTTGGTACACGCAGGGTGGCTTCACGGACGAGTACGGCAAGCGGCACGATTCCAACCACCACTACAAGATCCCCATCTGGGAGGTGCTGAACGAAGTCGACTCTGAGCACACGATGTCGCCTGAAACCTATACGCGTGTCTACGACGCCATCGTGGGTGCCATTCGACGTGTGGCGCCGCAGATGAAGTTCATGGGCCTGGCCCTGTCAGGGACCTCGCCTAACGCCTTCCTCGAAGAGAATCTGCCCGCATATTTCGAGTATTTCCTCAATCCCAAGAACCACAAGCCCGGGATCCCGTTGGATATGGTTTCCTACCACTTCTATGCCAACCCCTCTGCGGACGAGAGTCCCGAAGTGCAGCAATACACAGTCTTCGATCAAGCCGCGGGTTTCCTGAATTCGGTGCGCTACATCGACGCCATTCGGCAGCGCTTGTCTCCGAAGACACAAGTCGATCTGGACGAGTTGGGGTGCATACCGGCTGACGATAACTCAGTTCCCCGGAAACCTATTCCTGATTCTTACTGGAATTTATGCGGCGGCGTTTACGCATATCTCTATGGAGAGTTGGCGCGGTTTGGGATTGATGTGGCCGGCGAGTCGCAGTTGGTGGGCTACCCGTCGCAGTTCCCGGGCGTCTCGATGGTGGACTGGACGAGCGGCCAACCCAATGCCCGTTTCTGGGTGCTCAAGCTGCTGCATGACAACTTCGGCCCTGGTGATAAGCTGGTTGATACCAATTCCGGCATTGCACAAGTGTTTGCTCAGGGATTCGTGACTCGCGATGGCAGGCGCAAGCTGCTGCTGGTTAATCAGCGCGACCGCGATTTTGAACTGACGGTGCCGGCTGGAAGCGGGGCAGAGGTGATGTACGTCGATCAGACCACGGGTTTTCAGCCGCCTGCAACCGCTCACATGAACGGTGAACAAACCACCCTGCACGGGCTCGCGGTGGCGGTGGTGACGCTTGCACAGTGAGATCAACCAAAGCGTGCGGCCCGGGGTAGCGCAGACCTGCCTCCCAAGGTCTGCGGTTCGTGTCGACGAAATAGGGTCAAAGCCGCAGACCTTGGGAAGCAGGTCTGCGCTACCCATCTTTCTACATGCCGTACAGCGTCTCTGTGTTCACAGGCAGGCCGAGAAGCTTCAGGTAGGTGAATAGCTGCATTTTATGATTGGTGAAATGCTCGAGGAAGGAGATGGCCATGCGCTCCATCTTGGCCGTCATACCCCAGGGCACCGAGACGACTCTCGTGGTAAAGTCCTCCTCACTCAAGCCGTCCAAGACCTGGCGCAGGATTTCCTTGTCCTTCTTGAGTTTGTCCAGGGCCTCCTGGATGGCGCAAGAAGGGAGCTTTTCGAGCTTCATGCCCTCTTCCATTTCTTTCATCGTGGGCCACTTGCCGCTGACCAGCATCTCGAGTCCGCCCCCCACGCCCTCGCTCAGGTGGCAAAGCACTTGGCCGGTGCTCATGAACGTCGGGCCCGGCGCCCAATCGAGTTTTTCCGCCGGGGCCATGCCGATAAGCCTCTCTGCCGGCCGGAAATTGTCGATGACCATATCGTAGTATTCATTCTTAGTCATAGTTCCCCCTCTCAGTTTGTGTGCTCTGCCTGCGTGCGCGCGGGGCCTGTCGCTGGTGATCCCACTGACGTGTGCCCCGTTTACATTCTCTCATGATTATTAGAAACGAGCCGAAACCCAATCGATTCTAGCGCAGTGCCTACATGCCGTAAAGCGTCTGCGTAGCGACAGATTGGAACCGTGCGATCAGCCTCTCAGCTGGCGGAACATGCTGCATGATGGATTCGCATGACTCATTCCCGGTTAGGGCTGCGTCTCTCGGTTCTTCAGCTTGCGCAACGGCACCTGGATCAGGATATAAGCAATTATCGCGAACGCCACGAGGGAAATCCACCCGCCCCAGTTGGCCAGGAATGGCAACTCGTCGTGGCCGGTGATTACTTTAGTGATAGAAGACACGCCGGTGAGGAACAGGGCAGCGAGCAGGATTCCCGTGATGGCCTCGCCCGCGATAAACCCGGAGGCCAGCAGGGTTCCCCGCTCCTCGACTTTGGCCTTTTCTTCTGCCGATAATTTCTTGCGCGCCACCCAAACGTCGGCGGCCCACTTCAAGACTCCACCCACAAATATCGCCCCGCTGGTTTCGAGCGGCAGGTACATGCCCACCGCGATCAGCATGGGTGAAGGCGCGCCGATCATCACCAGCGCTATGCCGAAGAAGCATCCCATCAAGAGCAGCCCCCAGGCCATTTGCCCACCCACGATTCCCTGCGCAAGTTGGGCCATGAGACCGGCTTGCGGGGCAGGCAGCAGCTTGCCGCCGATGCCGCCCGTGGCGAGGTTAGCCTCGTGCAGCGCGATGATGGGCAACAGCAGGAAAAACGATACCGCGGTCACGCTCAGTATTTCGACCACTTCCATCTTCCAGGGCGTCCCGCCCAGAAGGTAACCGGCCTTCAGATCTTGAATCAGGCTGCCGGAGACGCAGCACGCGCAGCAAACCACGGACGCCACGCCCAGAACCGCAGCGACTCCTCCCAAGCCCTTCACCCCGATCGCCACCATCATCAACGCCGCAACCACCAGCGCCGCCAGGGTCAGGCCGCTGACGGGCTGATTCGAGGAGCCCACCAGGCCCACCAGGTATCCGCCCACCGCTGCCAGGAAGAATCCAGTCAACGTCATCACAATTGCCGCGGTGATGGCCGCGCTCCAACTGTGTGCGAAGTACTTGTAGATAATCGTAATAGGAATAACTAGGACGGCAATAGCAAGAATGATCCATTTGATAGGAATGTCAATATCCAGGCGGGTGCGCCCGGCGGCGTGTTCGCCGCCCGCGGCGGAGGCGTGGAAGGCTCCGCGAATCGAGGTGAGAATTGACTCTCGCATGCTATAAAGCGTGTATACAGCGCCCACCAGCATCGCTCCTACCGCGATGGGCCGAACCACGTTGTACCACACCGTGTAGCTCGCGAGGTCCCAGGGCGCCGTGCCTCCGGTGGTCGCGCCCAGGCGGCGCGGCAGGTCGGGATCGATGAACAGAACCAGGGGAATGAGCACCAGCCAGGCGATGACACCCCCGGAGAAATTGATCGCCGACAGGCGGGGCCCGATGATGTACCCGATGCCGATCAGCGCAGGGGACGCGGACGGCGTCGAGTAGGCCATGCCTCCGGTGTACTCGACGCGGCCCAGAAGCTCTTTCTGGTATCCGAAATAGCTGACCACGGATTTGGGGAATTTCCAGAAGGCGCTGATCGAATCCTGGAAAACCTGGAAGCCTTTATCGTCCTTGAGCAACTGAAGCAGGGCGCCCAGTCCCATGGCGCCGAAGATGTATTTGGGAGCGTCGGTCGAGCCCTGCTGACCGGCTTTCACGATCTCGGCGCTGGCCGTGCTTTCAGGAAACGGGAGATCGGGTGAGTCAACACAAAGCGGGCGGCGTAAGACGATGATGAAGAACACGCCCAGCAATCCGCCCGCAAAGAGGATGAAGGTGCCGGTCCAATAGTGGCCGCGCAAGTCAGTCCACAAGCGTTGCCCGCCCACGTTGACCATCATAAAGGCGGGGATGGTGAAAATCGCGCCAGCCACCAGCGCTTCACCTACGGAGGCGGCAGTGCGGGTTAGATTCTGCTCGAGCACCCCGCCGCGAAAGAAGGGTAAACGAAACAGCGCGATGGCAATCACCGCCGCGGGAATCGTCGCGGCCACAGTCTGGCCGGCCTTCATACCTAAGTATGCGTTGGCGGCCCCGAAAATGGCGGCCAGCAAGATGCCCGCCAGGACCGATTTGAGCGTGAACTCGGGCTCTTTCGAATCGTGTGGAACGAAGGGCTTGAATTCCGGCATGGGTGCGCTCCGCTGCTTCGTTGTACAGAACTTCCGGCCGGCAGGCCTCGTGCCTACCCCGCCCAGCGACGACCTTCAGGGCGGCAGACGCGGTGCTGACCCGAAGGTCAGCGCTACAACTTAGGAATGGGCAGTTGGGCACTATAACACGATGGAGTA
Source organism: uncultured Acidobacteriota bacterium (assembly GCA_963838915.1). Lineage (GTDB taxonomy): Bacteria > Acidobacteriota > Terriglobia > UBA7540 > UBA7540 > CAVROP01. Next base: position 16,604 of record CAWIUZ010000253.1, on the reverse strand, counting down.
CACCGTGGAAAATGCTTAGGTTGCTAATACTTAAAAAAGCGACACAAAGCTCCACCGAGGAGCCCGCGGAGATCACAGCGCACCCTGTTGGCCGCATCCAAAATTCCAGATTCAAAATTCCAGACCAGAAATCCTCGCGAGCCGCAAAACATCATCGGAATAGTAGTACTGCGCGGCACAGCCGCAACCAAATGCAGATTCTTCGCTTCGCTCAGAATGACATGTCATCCTGAGAGAGAGTGATTTTTTCGGATATTGCGAAAAAGTGCCATTGATAACAAAAGAGTTAAGTGCTCGAAAATGGCTAAAAATCCAAAAAAATCACAAACTCTGACCGAAGCGAAGGATCTGCTTTTCTTCGCGCGCCGCGAAGAAACTCACCCTCAGTGGTACAGAACAATACTCGGGCTCTCCTCTGCGAACTCTGTTGCCTCAGCGGTGAATCGCCTCTCGAGGTTCGGCGAAGTGCCGCAGGCCTTGAGAAGCAGGACTGAGCCCGAGGTGTTACAATGAGCTAGAAAGGGCTCCCGTGTGGTGAGTTTAACGAATGCCAGGAAAGTCAGTTGTTTACTCCCGCTGGTTGAAGGAGGTGAAGCGGCAGGGAATTCTCCATGCCGGGCAGCGCGTGGGAGTGGCGGTTTCGGGCGGGCCGGATTCGGTATTGCTCCTGCACTTCATAAACGATGCTTCCAGGGAGTTGGGGATCACGCTGCTGGTTGTCCACTTCAACCATCATTTGCGAGGCGCAGAGTCCGACGCCGACGAGCGGTTTGTCCGGAGCGTGGCCGATTCCATGAGTATGGCTTACCTGGTCGGCCAGGCTGACGTGGGACGAGTAGCTCGCGAAAGAAGACGGAATCTGGAGGCCACAGCACGCGAGTTGCGCTACCGGTATTTCTTCACCCTGGTGGATCAGGGCCGGCTGGACTTGGTGGTGACGGCGCATACCGCGAACGACCAGGCGGAAACCGTGCTGATGCGTCTCATGCGCGGCGCCGGGACGCGCGGCTTGAGCGGAATCTACCCGCTGCTGGAGGGCAAGGTCGCCCGCCCCTTTCTCGAACGTCACGCGCGCCGAGATCATGCGCGAGATTGAAGCGCGCAGGCTCGAATACCGGATCGATTCGACCAATCTCGACTCCCGGCTGAGGCGCAATAAGGTGCGCCGGGAACTCCTTCCGTTGCTGGAACGGGAATTCAACCCCGCGATCGTTCCGCTCCTCAAGGGTCATGCCGACCGGGCTAGAGACGAAGAGGCATTCCTCGAGCAACAAGCTCTCGAGCGCAGTCGCCCCTGGCGCCTGCGCGAGGGCGCGGAAGAAAAGATTTCGGTACGTGCACTGGCGGGGCTTGCGCCGGCCATTCAGAGGCGAGTCCTGCGCCAAATGCTTCAATCCGCTCGCCCGGGATTTCGCGGCCTAGCCTACTCCAGCATCGAGAGACTGCTGCGCTTTGCCCTTGGCGCTCAAAGCGGCCGTAGCCTCCCCCTGCACGAAGAGACGATAGCGAGAAAGGAATTCGACTGGCTTGTCCTCGGGTCGCAGCCCATTTCATCCGCAAGCGATGCCTATGCTTACCCGGTCGATGTCCCAGGAGAGACCTCGGTACCCCTTCTGGGGGTTACTTTCGTGCTAAAGATAGTTGAGCCTGGTGGGCGTGCCCGGGAGTATAATCAAATGGCAGGCAGCGCCATGGACGCCGAGAAGCTGCCACGCCGGCTGGTATTGCGAAATTGGAGAGCCGGCGACCACTACTGGCCTTCGGGAAGCCGAAAGCTGCGGAAATTGAAGGAGTTGTTTCGCCAGCGGAAGATCCCGCGAAGCCGCCGGAAACTCTGGCCGGTGCTGGAGTGCGGTGAACAGATTGTTTGGGTGCGAGGATTTCCACCTGCCGCTTCGGTGGCTGCGGCTCCCGAGTCGCGAATGCTGCTGGTGGTTGAGGAAGGCGCCGGGACGCCCCCGACTTTGGGGCCGCCGAGGCTCGGGACGCTCCGTCTACGGCGGCATAGAGATTTAGATTAGCCCGGTTCCTGAGGGCAGTGTGAAGCATCCAATAATGTGGTAGTTGTAAGCGCTCCTGAAAGGTTTAGGGGGCCGGAGGAGGAAACGCCGTGAATTCGGCGGTAAAAAACATCGTTTTTTGGGTGGTAATGGCAGTCACGGCCCTGCTGATTTGGGCAGTTGTCAGGGGCAGCGCGAGCGGGAACGTTCAAGACCTCAGTTTCTCGGCCTTCATCGACCAGATTAACAGCAACAACGTCCATGAAGTGCAGATTACGGGTACGGACGTTACGGGCACGCTCAAGAAAGACAATGCCAAGTTTAAATCGACTATTCCCGCAAACTATCCTGACCTGTACAAGACCCTGACGGAAAAGAACGTCAACGTCACAATCAAAGATAGTTCGGGGAATTCCTGGGTGACTTGGCTGATTAATGGCCTGCCCATGATTTTGTTGCTGGGCCTCTGGATCTTCTTTATGCGCCAGATGCAAAGCGGCGGCAATAAGGCGCTTTCGTTTGGGAAGAGCCGCGCCCGTCTTCTCTCCAGCCAGCAGAAAAAGGTGACCTTCAAGGACGTGGCAGGCGTGGAGGAAGCCAAAGAAGAATTGCAGGAGATCATTGAGTTCTTGCGCGAGCCGCAAAAGTTCCAGAAGCTGGGCGGACGCATTCCCAAAGGCGTTCTGCTGGTGGGGCCGCCGGGGACGGGGAAGACTCTTTTGGCGCGAGCGATTGCCGGTGAGGCCAACGTTCCGTTCTTCTCCATTTCCGGCTCCGACTTCGTTGAAATGTTCGTGGGAGTGGGCGCGTCGCGGGTTCGTGATCTTTTCGAGCAAGGGAAGAAAAACGCTCCGTGTATCATTTTCATTGACGAAATTGATGCGGTGGGCCGCCACCGGGGCGCCGGCTTAGGCGGCGGTCACGACGAGCGCGAGCAGACGCTGAATCAGTTGCTGGTGGAGATGGACGGATTTGAGTCGAACGAGGGTGTTATCCTCATCGCCGCAACCAATCGACCGGATGTTCTGGATCCGGCTCTGTTGCGCCCCGGCCGGTTTGACCGTCGCGTGGTTGTTCCGCGACCGGACGTGGGAGGGCGCGAAGCGATTCTGAAAGTTCACACCAAGAAGATCCCGCTATCTGAGGACGTTGATATCCCGGTGCTCGCTCGCGGGTCGCCGGGCTTTTCGGGTGCGGACCTGGCCAACCTGGTGAACGAAGCGGCCTTGCTCGCCGCCCGGCAAAACCGCAAGACGGTGGTCATGCATGACTTCGAGACTTCCAAGGACAAGGTCCTGATGGGGGCCGAGCGAAAGTCCATGATCCTTTCCGAAGAGGAGAAGAAGAACACCGCGTTTCATGAGGGCGGGCATGCCTTGGTGGCCTCCATGATTCCGTACGCCGACCCGATTCACAAGGTCACTATTATCCCGCGTGGTATGGCCTTGGGTGTTACTATGCAGCTCCCCTTGGATGATAAACACACTTACACGCGCGATTACCTCGAGTCGCAACTGGCCGTAATGATGGGCGGGCGCGCGGCGGAGGAGATCTTCCTGAACCATTTCACCACCGGGGCCGGCAACGACATCGAGCAGGCCACGGAGGTTTCGCGCCGCATGGTGTGCGAATGGGGAATGTCAGACCTCGGTCCCCTGGCCTATGGAAAGCACCAGCAGGAAATATTCCTGGGACGTGATTTGGCGACCTCGCGCGATTTCAGCGAGGACACTGCCATCAAGATCGACCAGGAAGTGAAGCGGTTTGTAAGCACCGCCTACGAGAAGGCTAAAGAGATCCTTACCACGCACCGTGACGCCCTGGTGCGCATCGCGGAGGCACTGCTGGTCCGCGAGGTCCTGGATGCGAGTGAAGTCAAGCTGCTCCTGGATGGAAAGCCTTTGCCGGAGGTCGTCCGTCCGGTGCCTCCAAAACCTCCCGCGCCGGAGACGACGCAGGTATTGAAACCTCGTCCCACGCCGGGCTTGCCCTCGCGCGAACGGCCGCAGCCGGCGTGAGAAAAACAGTGCTTTGTGGTTAGTGCTTAGTGCCTAGAAGCTGTTTCAAAACCGCCCGGCAGAGTGTACGTAGATTACTGAACACCGCCCAAGATCCCCGGTGACTGCTCGGCGACTCAGCCCCGCAGGGGCTGAATATGAGTGGCCGGGGGCAACGCCCCCCGAAACGACACCGCCCTCCCCCCCTTTCCCCTCTCTCCGTCTGCGGGGAGAGGGGTGCCGAAGGCGGGGTGTGGGGCCTTGGTCCGGGGGTTTCACCCCCGGCTACTCATTTTGCTCCCCTGCGGGGAGCACGGTTTCACGCGCAGGCGGGCATCCCCGTTGCAATCGGGTGCAGGAGATTTTGAAACAGCTTCTAGTAGTTTGAACGTCCTTTCCAGGCACTGGGCACTGCCTTGCATGATTCCTCGTCCAACCTTCGATATAAAAATCGGCGGGCGCGAGGTGCGTGTCGGAGAGCGCACTCTCATCATGGGTGCGCTCAACGTGACGCCAGATTCGTTTTCGGACGGCGGGCTCTACCTCGACCCCGCCTCGGCCATCGAACACGGATTGGACCTGGTGCGGCAGGGGGCAGACTGGATCGACGTTGGCGGGGAATCCACGCGGCCGGGATCGCAGCCCATTTCCGCCGAAGAAGAATTGCAGAGAGTTCTGCCGGTTATCAAAGGGCTGCGGCGTAAACTGCGTTCCACGCCGATCTCGATCGACACCACAAAGGCTGAAGTGGCCGAGAAGGCGGTCGAAGCGGGCGCCAGCATCCTGAACGACATCAGCGGTCTGCGATTCGACCCGCGGCTGGCTGAGGTGGCGCGTCGTCACAAGATCCCTCTCATCCTGATGCATATCCGTGGCCGGCCGGAGACGATGCAAACGCAGCCGTTCGTTGCAGATATCGTACAGTCGGTCACGCGTGGCCTGGCAACTTCTGTTCACCGTGCTCTCTCTGCGGGCTTGCGGCGGTCGCAGTTGATTCTCGATCCCGGTTTGGGCTTCGGCAAATCCAGGATTCAAAACTTCCAAATCCTCTCGCATCTTGGCAAATTGCGGCGGTTCGGCCTTCCCATTCTGGTGGGCAGTTCACGCAAGTCGTTCGTTCAGGCAGTCGCCGGAGGCGCTGCCCCTCGTCGCGGCACGCAACAAGGCCGCCGGAGCGCAAAAGGCGCCACAGCCTACTGGCCGATGCTGGAAAGGCGGGTAGGGGTACGCCATGGTGTGTCCCTCCTATCTGGCGATGCTGCCGCCGTAGTGGCCGCAATTCTCGCCGGCGCCCACATCGTCCGCGTGCACGAGGTCGCGGCAATTCTGCCGGCAGTGCGCATCGCAGATGCCGTCCTTGAGGCAGGTAGGCAGCTCGGCAGTTGGGCAAGTGGGTAAACAGACGGAGGGGGGAACTGGACTCCGGCGGCCGTGGGGCAAAGGTCGAGACAGACTGTTTCCCGAACTGCCCACCTGCCTACCTGCCCATCTGCCTGCCTGCCGATCTGCCCACTGCCGACGCTTTTTGGGCATCAAAGGGTTTGTAGTCTACAATAGGTTGGAGCATGGCAGGCAAACCGAGGCTGTTTGGCACGGACGGGATAAGAAGCGTGGCGGGTGAGTGCCCCCTCGACGACCGCACCGTATGGAGGCTTGGCCGCAGCCTGGGTACGGTTCTCGAAAGAGTGGATCCGGCTCGTCCGGTGCGGGTCATTTTGGGACGGGACACCCGCGAATCCGGAAGCTGGATTGCCGCCCGTCTTGTCGCAGGTCTGCGTTCGGCCAAGGTAGAAGTCCTCGAAGCAGGAGTCATGACGACGCCTGGCTTGGCATTTCTGACACGTCATCACGCCTTTTCTGCCGGCGTGGTCATTTCCGCGTCCCACAACCCCTACCAAGACAACGGCATTAAGGTCTTATCGAAATCCGGGGCAAAACTCTCCGAGTCTGTGGAGCTTGAGATCGAGCGGGAACTGGACGAGACAGGGTCCAACGAGGAGGAGGGCTCCACGTTTCTTGAAAGCAATTCCGGAGTTTCCGGTTCCGCACTCCGGGAGGCGCCGCAACTGCTGGAGGACTACCTGGAACGGCTCGTGCAGCTTATTCCGGCCGGCCTGACGGTGTCGCGATACGAGTTGGTTGTGGACTGCGCGAATGGTGCAGCCTCTCACATCGTCCCGAACCTCTTCCGCCGGCTGGGCATGAAGGTCGAGGTTCTGCACGCAGAACCGAACGGGCGCAATATCAATCTTGGTTGCGGCTCTCTTCATCCGCAATCCATGGCGGAATCGACGCGCTCGCTCTCCGCGGACCTGGGCGTGGCCTTCGATGGTGACGCGGACCGAGCCATCTTCGCCACGCGCGAAGGCAAGTTGATCGATGGCGACTATATTCTATCGATCGTGGCGCCTCTCTTTCAGCGCAGGGGCACACTTCAGGGCTCCGCGGTAGTTGGCACGCAAATGACTAATCTGGCGCTCGAAATAGCGCTGGCGGAACAAGGGATCGGCTTGAAGCGCACTCAAGTTGGCGACAAGTACGTTTTGGAGGAAATGCAGCGTTCGGGTCTGAACCTGGGTGGGGAACCATCGGGCCATATTATCTTCGGCCACTTGTCACTGGCTGGCGATGGCATCATTACCTTGCTCCAAGTGGTCCGCCTGATGGCGGAGACCGGCCAGCCTTTCGAGGAATTGGCTCGATCCTTCAAACCCTTCCCACAGATTATTCGTAACGTGCAAGTCCGGGAAAAGCCGGCTCTCGAAACCCTTCCGGAGGTGTGCCGCGCCGTGGAGGAGTGCCGGAGGGCGATTGGCGAGCGGGGTCGAGTGGTGGTTCGCTACTCGGGGACGGAACCCCTAGCCAGGGTGATGGTCGAGGCAGGGCGAACTGAAGACGTCGAATACCATGCGGCCCGAATCGCGCAAGCCATCGAAGCTGCCCTCGGGATCGGGAGATCGGATGATCGGGTGATCGGGTGATCAGGTAATCGGATGATCGGGAGATCGGGTGATCGGGTGAACAAAGAACAAACCACAATTTGCTTCTTGTTCTTTGATTTCGAAGCTTGAGGTACCGAATGATCGACCGCAAGCGGAATCGCATCCACGATAACGCATTTTGATTTTGTTCACCCGATCACCCGATCTCCCGGTCACCCGATTGCCGAAGTGGGGTCATTATGAAAAGCCGGCCTATTCTGATATGTCTGTTTTCGGTCGCTATCTTCCCAACTAGCCTGCTTTCGCAGCAGAAGCTGACGTCCACTACTCTGCCCGATTTCCTGGCGCGGTACGACACAAATTTCGGGCCATTAGAAGCGGTGTTCAAGGACTTGACGAACGAAGACCTGCCGCTCACCGACGAGACGGGACAGCCGCTGGCCCGCAGGCCGTTGACAGACCGTCTTCAATCTCTAACTAGTCTGCGCCAGACGGCTCGCGACTTGGCCGAGAAACCTGACGACTTGGTCCTGGCAACCACGGTGGTGATCCGCACGGAGACTCTGGCTGACGATCTCTTTGATCTCTCTCAGGTGGCCTACGACAACGACCGCGAAGAGCTCGGCAACAGACTCAACAATCTTCAGGTCACCATGGAAGATAACAAAGGTTTATTGGCGGACTACCTTCTGGCGCTCGCCGCAGACAAGGAGAGTCAGCTGCAAAAGCTCGAGAAGGAGGTCGATGATCTGCATCAGAAACTGAAGGAAGGGGAAAAGTAAGAGCAGTCTCGGGCCCCAAGCGACACGAAGAGATGTCGAGGATAACTGTGCCATTCCGAGTGCACAGGGACCTGCGGCCCACCCATTGAGATGAAAGTGGCTGTCATCCTGAGAGAGCGTGATTTTTTTGGATATTGCGAAAAAGTGCCATTGATAACAAAAGAGTTAAGTGCTCGAAAATGGCCAAAAATCCAAAAAAATCACAAACTCTGAGCGAAGCGAAGGATCTGCAGTTCAGGTCCGTGGCGAACTAATGCAGATTCTTCGCTCCGCTCAGAATGACAAGCGAAGGGCTCAGGATGACAGCGAAGGGCTGGGAATGACAAGGCACATTCTGAGCGGTTCCCGGTCGAAAGCGCGATGGCCCGTTTCGCGGCGGCCAAGAGCGAATGGGCAGGAGGGTCCACGATGAACAACCGTCAGTTATTTGCAATTCCCTTAGCCGCCGCGCTCGCCGCGACAGTTTCTGCCGACTACGGCTATTGCCAAAACTCCCCAGCGAACTCGCCGCAAACAAATGCGGCAGCCGCGCCGACTCCTGGGGAGATTGCGCCAACCGTGCCCGGCGGGGCCGCGCTGGTGGTGCCCGCCGAGACCACGATTCCGCTCCGGCTCATGAACACGATCAACTCGCGGACGGTGCAACCCGGCCAGGCGTTGTACTGCGAAACCATCTTTCCTATCACGGCGGGCAACCAGATCGTGATTCCGCGTGGAAGCTCCGTGAAGGGATCGGTCACACAAGTGATCCGGCCCAAGCGAGGAAAGCACAAGAAGGCGCAGATGGGACTTCGCTTTGAAACTCTCATCTTGCCCAATGGCACGACGCTCCCTTTGCGCGCCACGCTATCCGGGTTCGGGTCCGCTGGAAGTGAACGATTTCAGCCCAAAGAAGGAAAGATCGAGGGCGCCTCAACCAAGGGCGAAGATGCAGGCAAGGTTGCTGAGACAACGGTTACCGGTGCGGAGCTTGGCACTATTGTGGGAGCGGCCGATGGGAGTGTTTGGAGAGGGCTTGGAATCGGCAGCCTGGTCGGCGCGGGAGGCGGATTGGTGTGGATCCTGGCTAGCCGTGGAAAGGAGATTGTTCTCCCGTCCGGCACAAACTTTGACCTGCGCTTAAGCGCGCCCCTCACCTTAAACCGGGACGATCTTAACGCTCACTCCACGTACGACCAGGGGCAAGCGCCGCAGTAATCCACTGGCCTGCTAACTACTACTACCCATTGGCTTGCCGTTGTTCCTTGCACTCGCGGCACAGACGCGACCACGGCACCGCGTCCAGCCGCGTGGCAGAGATGGGCTTCATACAAGCCTGGCAGACGCCGAAGGAATTGTGTTCGATTCGCCCCAGGGCTTCGTCGATCGCACGCAGAAGCTTGCTGTCGTTCTCGCGCAAGCGCACTTGCAAGTCTGCTTCGTGTGCCGCCGACGCATGATCCCCCAAATCGCCTTTGTCGCCGCCTGAGGAAGGGGCGGGGCTATCGATTCCGGCCTTCGCTGCGGTCAAAGCCCGCCGCTTGGCCAACAGTAGTTCCTTATAATGAATTAGATTAATGGCATTCATGAATGGACCTCCACAGCAGGAAGGAACAAAGTCGAGCCCTTCGCTCCTGATCTTACCACCTCATGGGAAACTTGGTGCTGTAGCTGCGAGGTTATTGCACCAAATCGTCAGTTGCATTCTGCGCGCTCTAAACTGAGATTGCAACCCTTTGGTGAAAGTCTGGAACTCATCGCGATTTTGTTGTATAAAAGCGGTGGGCGGCTTAACCCCGCGAAGGGCCGAGAGTTTGTCAAGCAAGGGCTCCTCCTTGGCTGCAAGGAGGAGGATGGCGGACCGCAACGCGGGGGTCTTAAGGGAGACACCATGCAGCTTCGAAGGGATCCCATTACTCAAAGTTGGGTAAATCTTGAGGATGAGAGTGAGGACCGCGCCGGCCACGCGGACGCCCGCTGCTCGCTCTGTCCGGGGCAGACCAGCGAGTCTGCACAAACTCTGTACGAGTACCCGGGTGGGGGATCAAGCTGGCAAGTCCGGGTGACACCCCACCTCCATCCGATCTACCGCATCGAAGGGGACCCGCAACGCCATGCCGAAGGCATCTACGACAAGATGCGCAGCCTGGGGGCGCACGAGATTGTGGTGGAGAATCCCGACCACAATGTGCAGCTCTCACACCTGTCAGACGAAAATGTGGCCCAAGTGTTGCGCGCTTATCTCGCCAGGATGAACGACTTGAAGAGGGATCGGCGCTTCAGATACGTCACCGTCTTCCGCAACCATGGAGCCATGGCAGGCGGGGATTTCGACCATCCGCACTCCGAGGTTACCGCGACGCCCTTCATTCCGCGACGCGTCGGCTATGAACTCCGTTCCACCTCACGCTATTTCGCGATGAAGGAAAGGTGCCTGATTTGCGACATTGCAGAACAGGAAATCTCGCAAGGGACACGGATTATTGAGCAACTCGACCGTTTCGTGGCATTTTGCCCCTTCGCCGCACGCGTGCCCTATGAAACCTGGCTGCTTTCCCTGAAGCATCACTGTGCATTTGAAGAGGATCTGACCGCATGGGACGATCAGCTTCGATTTGCGCGCTTGCTGAAATCAGTTCTGACGCGGCTGGAAGCCGTCAGCCCCGCCTACCACTTAGTGGTGCACAGCTCGCCGAATGTTAACGCCAAATTCCAGAAGAGCGATATATGGCGGACGCTGGCAGATGACTATCATTGGCACATGGAAATCCTTCCGGTTATCCCCTCCAAAGCCAAGTCGTACGCCCTTAAAGAGGTCTATTACAATTCTTTGCTTCCGGAAGTGGCGGCGGAGACTTTGAGGAACGTTTAGGGCCGCAAAAAACGGCAACGACCGGAGGTGTCCTGATTTAACCGGTAGCGCCCTTTAAAGCCTGCCCTGAGCCGAGCGAAGGGTCGGCAGATGCACCGACAAGTCGGGGAACCACGCCGATACCAGGACAAGATCCGAGGGCCTGTTACCTTTGACCGGAAAATGCATTTAAGTTGTTGGTCAAGCGGGGTGGAGCAAGGACAGGGAAATCCCCGCTCCTCCAAAGTGAAAGGGCAATTCGCTAGAGGTGACTAATGGTGGAAGGAAAACTACGCTTAACAATGCCGGAGGGTGAAGGAATGCAGTTTGTTGCAGTGTCAGGCTCGGGTCACGCCATCGTCGTGGATGACACGAAAGGCCACACGGGGGCCAAACCAATCGAGCTGGCCCTGCTGGCGCTCGGGGCCTGCACGGGCTTTGACGTGATTAGCATCCTTCGCAAAAAGCGTCAGACGGTCACCGGCTACGAAATCGAACTGCATGCGGAGCAGAACCCCGAGCCGCCTTCTTATTTCACTCGGGTTGAAATCAAGCACCGGCTTCGTGGCCAAATCGCTCCTGAGGCTGTTCAAAGGGCTATCTATCTCTCGGAGACGAAGTACTGCGCTGTCGGAGCGATGATTTCTAAGACGGCAAAGATCGAAGCCACTTTTGAAATCCTTCCGCCTATTCCGGCATGATGACAGCACACGTAAAGGCCTGAAGAACATCCCCAAAATGGGTTAGAATGAAAGTGCTCTGCGGCAACCTCACTGCCTGAGGCGAAGTCGGCGGGCCGGAGATTCAGGGCTCGACTGCAAAGGAAAAGGAGTAAAGCGGAATGGAAAAGGAAACTCTCTCCTTGCTGGACAACCGGACGGCCAAGTCCTGTGAAGTGCCACTTTTTAAAGGCACTCTGCGGGCCATGGACTTGCGACAGTTCAAGACTCATACCGATGACTTTGGAATGATGACTTACGATCCTGCATTCATGAATACTGCGTCCTGTCAAAGCGCCGTGACCTTCATCGACGGCGATAAGGGCGTTCTTCGTTATCGCGGTTATCCGATCGAACAGCTTGCCGAGAACTGCACCTTCATGGAAGTCTCTTACCTGATCCTGTTTGGCGAACTTCCTACGGCCGCGCAATTATCCGATTGGAAAAACAAGATCACTCATCACACCATGCTGATCGAGACAACCAAGAAGTTTCTCGAGGGCTTCCGTTACGACGCCCGCCCCATGGGTATGTTCGTTAGTTCCGTCGCGGCGCTTTCAACAATCTATCCGGAGTCCCGCAGCGTGCGCGATCCCGAGGTTCGGGCCTTGCAGATTCAGCGGCTCATAGGGAAGGTGCCGACCATTGCCGCTTACACTTATCGTCACAGCCTCGGCTATCCCTACATCTACCCGGACAACGACCTCAGCTATACCGAGAACTTCATGAACATGCTTTGGAAGATGGTCGAGCCGAAGTACCACGCCAACCCTGTTTTGTCGAAGGCTCTGGATATCCTGTTTATTCTGCATGCCGATCACGAACAGAATTGCAGCACGAACGTCATGCGCGCGGTCGGCAGCTCCGAGGCAGATCCGTATGTTTGCACGGCTGCCGCTGCGGCCGCTCTTTCCGGACCTCTGCACGGGGGCGCCAATGAAGAAGTTCTGCGGATGCTGGATGAGATCGGTTCCAAGGACAATGTCCCCGCTTACATTGAGCGCGTTAAAACCGGACGCATAAAGCTGATGGGATTCGGCCACCGTATTTACAAGAATTACGATCCGCGCGCCAAAATTATCAAATGGGCTGCCGATCAGGTCTTCGAGGTCACGGGGCGTAACCCCAAGCTCGAAATCGCGCTGGAGTTGGAGCGCATCGCGTTGCAGGACGACTACTTTGTAAAACGCAAGCTCTATCCTAATGTGGACTTCTACTCTGGCATCATCTACCAGGCGTTGGGCTTCCAACCGGATATGTTCACGGTTCTTTTTGCCATTCCGCGCACGGTCGGTTGGCTCGCGCAGTGGGAAGAGATGCTCCGGGACCCCGAGCAGAAGATTGCTCGCCCGCGCCAGATTTATACGGGCCATGAATGCCGGGATTGGGTGCCCATCGAAAAACGTATCGCGCAGTCCATCGCGGCCGCTTGAGTGCAGCCTGTCCACGTAGCGCGGGCGTGTCGTCGGCTGTCGCGGGAGCGTCCCGCTCGCGCTAACGGGGAGCGCTGAAGAGAGTGAGAGTATGCAAAGCCTTTTAATTTACGTTCTCTTTCTGGTGATCTGGTTCCTGGTCCTGCCACGAATTTCCGGAATCCGGCGATTCACGTGAGCGAGCCGTTGGGCCTCCCCGGCGGGGAAATCCGATCAAAAAAGCTGTGAAATCAAGCTGAAGGAGTAAGCACTTCTAACATGCCGATCTTCGAGTATGCCTGTTCCAACTGTGGACACGTCTTCGAGAAACTTGTTTTAACACGAAATCAAGCGCTGCCGGAGTGCCCGCGGTGCGGATGGAAGAAAGTCGACCAAAAATTCTCGACCTTTGCCACCGCCGGCCCGGCAAACCGGGTCGCCTCGGGCGCGTGCGCGCCTTCCGGCGGCGGCTGACGCCTATGATCGGAAGCAGGCTGCTTCCTTCAGTTAATGCTGTGGACTCTCACCGCGAATATCCAGTCGAACATTTGATGGGATTCTCCATTTAGAGGGCGGGGAATCGTGGGCACGGACCCGCGCCGCGTAGTGTCCTAATTTCGGCGTAGCGCTGGCCTTTAGGCCAGCATCTGCCGACCCTTCGCTCCGCTCAGGGCAGGCTCTAAAGGTCGGCGCTACCAGTTGAATTAGGACACTACCTCGCGCCGCCATGTTTTGTCAAACCCCACAGGATGGGGTATTCTATTGAACTTTCGTCACCAATCCTCGATAAGGCGGAGCGATGAGCGAACCTTCCGAGCAAGCTTCCAGTCCGGCGCCGGCCGGCGGGTCCCAGCCGCAATTGCAAAGGCGCCTGGGCATCTTGAACGCCACCTCCATCAACATGTCGAACATGATCGGCATTGGGCCCTTCATCACGGTCCCGCCCATTCTTGCCGCGATGGGCGGGCCACAGGCGCTGCTCGCCTGGTTCGTGGGAGCGCTGCTGGCTATTTGCGACGGGCTGGTGGTTTCCGAGTTGGGCGCCGCCTTGCCCGGCTCGGGCGGACCTTACGTGTTCCTGCGCGACACCTTCGGCCGCGAGCGCTGGGGCAAACTCATGGCCTGGATGTTCATCTGGCAGTTTCTGTTTTCGGGCACGCTCGAAATCGCCTCGGGAAGCATCGGCATGGTGCAATACCTGAGTTTCCTTTGGAAGGACCTGGCATTGCACCCCTGGCGCATCAAGTTCCTGGCGGCGGGAATTTCGGCTTTAGTTATGTTTTCCTTGTACCGGAAGATCCAGGACATCGCACGGCTGATGATGATTCTCTGGATCACCACGCTCGTGACCACCGGCTGGGTGATCGTATCGGGCCTCGCGCGCATGAACCCGCACTTGGTCTTCGACTTTCCTCCCCACGCATTTGCTATGAATTGGGCATTTCTATTAGGACTGGGCAATGGAACGGTGCTCGTGATTTACAACTACCTCGGCTACAACCAGGTCTGCTACCTGGGCGGGGAAGTGAAGCGTCCGGAACGAACCATACCTTACGCCGTTATTCTCTCCATCCTGGGTGTGACCGTCATCGACTTCCTTCTATCCTTCAGTTTCGTCTCGGTGGTTCCGTGGCGGGAAATGATCAAGGAAGGATCGCTGGCCTACAACGCCGTGGCTTCGGTCTTCATGGGGAGAATCTACGGCCAGTGGGGGGCGCTCTTGATCTCCGCGATGGTGCTTTTCACGGCCTTCGCCTCTGTGTTTGCCCTCATGCTGGGCTACTCCAGAGTGCCCTATGCGGCCGCGCAGGACGGCGCCTTCTTCCGCTATTTCGGAGTGCTGCACCGCAAAGGGGAATTCCCCCATCGCTCGCTTGTCCTGGTTGGGTCGCTTTGCATCATCGCAAGCTTCTTCGGCTTGGTCGAGATCATCACGGCACTGATCCTGGCTCGAGTCCTCGTCGTTTTCATCGGCCAGATCACCGGGTTGTTCATCATGCGCAGGTACCGGCATGAAATAAGACTGCCGTTCAAGATGTGGCTCTATCCTCTTCCCGCGGTGCTGGCGCTGGCAGGTTGGATTTACGTGTTCGTCAGCCCACTGGGCCAGCCGGGTGGATCGAGCTTCATGCTCTACGCATTCGGGACGATCATCCTGGGATTGATCGCCTTCCTCGCCTTAGCCGCCAAAAAACGCGAATGGCCGTTTGCCGCGCGGACGTAGCGCTGCGCTTTGGAGTGCGGCAGCTTGCTGCCGCTTTCCTGGGCGCGAGCTTGCTCGCGCCCTTTAGGCAAGGTCCCCAATGGCGGCCGGCGAGCTGGCCCAAAGAAAAGCGGCAGCGAGCTGCCGCACTCCAAAGCCGGGCTTCTGGCCGGCAGAAGACCACTGGCGCCCCCACATCTGCATTCTTTTGGTATAATGGAACCACAGTGTGTAAGGGCCTCTTTTCTCGGCACACATGGACGCGGGAACGCGTGAACTGGGGGTATTTTCAGGATTACTATGGCAACCACGCATGTTGAGTTGAAAGATAGCGCAGCATCGGCGGAACAGAAGAGGATCATCAATGATCTGAGCATTCAGGTGGCAACCGTAAATGGATCGGGGAGCCAAACGGCGAATACGGTTCTGTTGAGGTCTATTTTCCAAATGGGGATTCCTGTCTCCGGCAAAAACCTCTTCCCTTCGAATATTGCAGGACTGCCCACTTGGTTCACCATTCGCGCTTCCAAGGATGGCTACATCGCCCGTCGCCAAGACAGTGAGTTTCTGGTGGCGATGAACCCCGAGAGCGGCGATGAAGACGTACTGACGTTGAAGCCGGGGGCCGTGTGCGTTTACGACGAGCGCCTGAACCTGAAACGGCTTCGCGACGACGTCATCTTCTACCCGGTACCGTTTGACCAGCTTGTCGCGCCTGTCTGCCCCGACGCCCGCTTACGCAAACTAGTACGGAACATGATTTACGACGGCGTGCTGGCCCGTCTGCTGGGCATCGACATGGAAGAGGTCCACATCGGTCTGCGCAAACAGTTCAGGAAGAAGGCCAAGGCGGTAGACTTGAACTTCAACGCCGCCATGGCCGGCTTCGACTACGCCGCCAAGAATTTCCAGAAGAGAGACGCTTACTACCTGGAGCGCATGGACGCGACTCGCGGGAAGATCATCATTGACGGCAACTCGGCTTGCGCGCTGGGAGCAATGTTCGCCGGGGTCACTGTGGTCACCTGGTATCCCATCACCCCATCTTCTTCAGTCTGTGAAACATTAATCGAGTACATGAAGCGCTACCGGATCGACAAAGAAACCGGGAAGGCCACGTTCGCCATCGTGCAGGCTGAGGACGAACTGGCCGCCGTGGGCATGGTGATGGGCGCGGGCTGGGCGGGAGCGCGGGCCATGACCGCCACTTCCGGTCCCGGTATCTCGCTCATGTCGGAGTTCATGGGCTTTGGCTACTATGCAGAAATTCCCGCGGTCATCTTCGACATCCAGCGAGTCGGACCTTCGACCGGGTTGCCGACCCGGACGGCGCAGGGCGATATCTTGAAGAATGCCGTCCTTTCCCACGGCGATACCCGGCACATTATGGTGATTCCGTGCTCGGTCGAGGAGTGCTTCACACTGGCGATCGAGGCCTTCGACCTGGCGGAAGAATTCCAGACTCCCGTGTTCGTGATGAGCGACCTCGATCTGGGGATGAACAATTGGATGGCCGATCCCTTCTCTTACCCAGAGAAGCCCATATCGCGAGGTAAGGTGCTTAACGCTGAAACGTCCGGCGCCTGGGTGGTTTTAACCGTTACAAGGATGTGGATGGCGACGGAATCGGGTACCGCACTCTGCCCGGCACACCCGAACCACTGGCCGGTTACTTTGCCCGGGGGAGCGGCCACAACGAGAAGGCCATTTACAGCGAGC
>CAWIUZ010000252.1:0-9929 GCA_963838915.1 uncultured Acidobacteriota bacterium | reverse complement strand
ATAGACGACATACCTTTCACCGAGCAGCTTGTAGAAGGGAATCAGGCTGATCTGCTCGCTCCCCGCCATAACGCGAAAGCTCGCGGGCTGGTTTGCGACCGGCTCCACCCGACCTAGTAGATCCTTCGAGTTGGAGTTGATGGCGGGAACGGGCGCCGGATTTCCGGCGGGCGTTGGGTCGTAACCTAAATAGATCTCAGACCTGGTCAGGCCCTCATTCCCCAGACGGCCGGCGAGCACCAACGGTCCATACATCACGACTTGAAGCGAGGGATCGCCAGCCAGGGCTTCGACGTGCAGGCCCATCGGCAGACTGACTTCCACTCCGTCGCCGTCCTTCCAGGTTCGGGTCAGCGTCAGATAGCTGCTGGGACTCGAAAACTCAGGCAGAGCCTCGCCGTTTAGGCTGATCTTCCCGCCGCGTGTCACCCAATAAGGAATGCGGACGTTCAAGTCCATATCCACCGGCCTCGCTGTGTGAATCACCAGGCGGGTCTTTCCCTCCTCCGGGAAGTTGGTTTCCTGCACCCAGCGGACGCCCTTTTCGGGCCAGTCCAATTCGGAAGCGATGAACAGGTTTACAAACAACCCGTGCTCGTTGTGAAAGTAGATCGTGTCGCCAAACTTGGCATACTCCTCAACGCCCGTGCCCGTGCAGCACCAGAATGAATCAAAGGGTGAGTGAAAAGACTTCCAGTAGCCGCTGCCGCCCAGGGGCAGGTAATAACTCTTCAGCCCGTCCGCGTCCTGCGTTCCGAGGCGGCTGTTGAAGAGGGTACGTTCGTAGTAGTCCATGGCTCGCGGGTCAGCGGTCCAGCCAAAGATGTGGCGGGTCAGCTTCAGCATGTTATAACCGCAGCAACACTCCTCTGTGGTTTTGCCGAGTTCACCCGCCAGTTCGCCAGGGTTCGTGCGCCAATGCTCTTCGTTGCTCGTGCCGCCTGTGCAGTACGCCCTCGCACCGGTCACTTCCTGCCAGAAGAACGAAGTGATTTCATGGAAGCGAGGTTCGCCCGAAAGCTCATAACGCCGCGCGGCGGCAATCATCTTCGGGATATTCGTGTTGGCGTGCAGGCCTTTCAATTCATCCCGGTGCGCCGCAAGGGGATCGAATACTTTCTTGTGATAGAAGCGGTCACCCACCTCGAGGTAGTGGGAGTTGCCCGTCAAGGCGTAGAGGTTGTAGAGCGACTCCATGGTGCCGCCGAATTCCGTTTTCATCACCTGCTGCATCTGGTCGTCGCTGAGCGGTTGGACCCAGCGCCCAATCCAGCCGGCCAGTCTTTCGGCGACTTCGAGGGCTTGTTGGTTCCCGCAGTGAACATACATGTCGATATGGCCTGCCAGGATTTTGTGCAAGGTGTAAAAGGGGGCCCACACAGGCTTACCATTTCGCAGGCGATCGAACAACTCCCTCGGAAACGCGCTCAGGTAACCGTCTCCAAGCGCCTGCTGGCAGCGCGCCAACTGCTCCACCATAGCGTTCCCGCGAGCCTCTAGCTCCTCATCGGCGGCGCTCGCATACATAAGCGCGCACGCTGAAAGGTAGTGGCCCCCCGCGAAGTGCCCTCGCAGCTCGCAATCAGGCTTTTCCCATCCACCCAAAGGCGTGGCTGAAGAGGGCAGGCCGGCATTCAGGCGAAAGGTATGCAGCAGCCTGTCCTGGGGTAACGACATCAGATAGCCACGATTGGCTTCCAGAGCTTCCTGGAATGGACCCTTTCTCAGCCGAACTTGCGAGGTCGGGAAAGGCTTGACCTTCCAGGCGCTCTTATCGAGGCTCAGGACGCGCGCCTCCCGGCCGGCGCCATCAGACATGGTGGTGGGAGGACTGCCGCTCGAAGCCGACTTTGGGACGAGCACCGAACCCGCCAGCGCCGCCGCGGTGGTGGATACAAACTGCCTGCGAGTCATTCCATTGTCAGGCTGCATCACTGCACCTCCCTGCAGAATCCTAGCCTATCGATCTGAAGTTGTCAAGTGACAGACTTTAATGCCTCGATAACCGCCCCGCCGTAGGGGGACGGCTTGCCGTCCCCGCATTTCTGCTGGTCCGGACGAGAGTAGGGTAAGCCCTACACCTACGTCGGCCGGGTCCCGGAGAGTGTGGCACAGAAGCGCAAGGCCATGGGCACTACCATCCTCGCCCTCCCTTATCGGGATTCGAGGCAGAGAGTGCGTTTTGCTTCCCTTCCGCTGCCGACTTATAATGGTAATTTTGGGTTGCACCTCAGAGCGCCGGCTGTAAGTAGTGCGGGCAGGGCGTGCGTTCCATCAGGGGCCAGAGGCATGGCTATCAGCCACAACCAAGCAGGCAGGAGCATGGCGCCGTCCGCGGCCGCAGACGGTGGAGGCGCGTTGGGCGCCGACACATCCAGGCTGCATAGTGATTCGCCCTTACCAAGGACGAGCGCGGCAGAGGGTGTGCTTCCCACGAACGGCGAAGGGGATTCCATCATCGTGCGCGGGGCGCGCGTCCACAATCTGAAGAACATTGATTGCTCCATACCTCACAACAGGCTGACCGTGGTGACGGGCCTTTCCGGCTCGGGCAAATCCAGCCTGGCGTTTGACACGCTTTATGCCGAAGGGCAGCGGCGCTACATCGAATCCCTCTCTGCCTACGCTCGCCAGTTCCTGGAACGGATGGAAAAACCGGATGTTGACGAAGTGGTGGGGATTGCACCCCCTGTGGCGATCCGCCAGAAAAACACCACCCGCAATCCTCGTTCGACAGTGGCCACAGCCACAGAAATCTACGATTATCTCCGGCTGTTATTCGCCCGCGTCGGAATCACCACATGTTATCAATGCGGCCAAGTGGTGCGCCGCGACCATGTGGACGACATCGCCGACCAAGTCTCGGCCATGGAGGCTGGCCGGCGCTTCTACGTTCTCTTTCAAGTGAACTCGGGTGCATCTTCGGCTCCACCCAGAGTCAGCGGCGCTCGTCCTCCGTCGCGCCCGCCTGCTCCACCTCAGGAATCGCTCAAACCGCGATTGTTTGCGCTTCGCCAACACGGGTTCAACCGGCTGTACCAGGAAGGGCGCGTTTTCGAGTTTTCTACCCCGGAATCGCTGCTCGAAGTCGATTTCGCCGCGCCCGTTTACGTAATGGTGGACCGGTTGGCAGTGGGAGCGGAGATCCGCCAGCGGCTGATCGATTCCGTGGAGCTATGCTTCCGGGAGGCCGGCGAAGCGGTTCTGGAGTTTATTTCAGCGGAGCCTGCTTCGCCGCCGGAGCGCCTGGTCTTCAGCGAGCGGTTTGAGTGCAAGCGATGCAAGATAACGTTTCAAGCGCCTGAGCCAAGCCTCTTTTCGTTCAACAACCCTTACGGCGCCTGTCCCCGCTGCCAGGGTTTTGGCAACACCATCGATTTCGACATGAACCTGGTTATTCCGGACAAGAACAAAACGCTGGCCAGCGGCGCCATAGATCCCTGGACGAAGCCGCGCTACCGGATGCTTTATAACGACCTGAAGCGCGCGGCGCGGGTCAAAGGGATTCCCCTGGATGTTCCTTACTTCCGCCTGGCTGCGGAAGAACGGACGTGGCTGCTCGAAGGCGACGAGAGTTTTCCGGGCATTCGTGGTTTCTTCGACTATCTGGAGAGGAAAAAGTACAAGCTGCACGTGCGTGTTTTCCTCAGTCGTTATCGCGGATACACACTCTGCCCGGAATGCCAGGGCGGTCGCCTGCGGCGCGAAGCCATGCATGTTCTCCTGGGCGGAAAAAATATTACAGATGTTTGCCGCATGTCGATTCAGGAAGGCTACCCCTTCTTCAACGAACTCCAGCTTTCACCGGAACACCAGACGGTAGCGGACAAGGTGCTGGAGGAAATTCGCTCGCGTTTGAAATTCCTCTACAAGGTCGGCTTGGAGTACTTGACGCTCGACCGCCTGGCGTCCACGCTTTCGGGCGGCGAGTCGCAGCGAATTCAGTTAGCGACCGCGCTCGGATCGAATCTGGTGGGGGCGCTCTACGTGCTTGACGAGCCGTCCATCGGGTTGCATCCCCGGGACACGGGCAGGCTGATTGAGATCCTGAAGACCTTGCGCGACCTCGGTAACACGGTTCTGGTGGTCGAGCATGATCCGGAGATGATGCGCGAGTCAGACAAGATTTTGGACCTGGGACCTGGGGCGGGAGAGCAGGGCGGCCGCCTGGTGTACGAAGGCGACTTGGCCGGCCTCATGGCCGATCCGCACTCGCTCACGGGCCGTTATCTCTCCGGCGGGCTCGAAATCCCGGTGCCTGCCGAACGCCGCAAACCCGGAAAGGGCTGGCTGCGCATTCGTGGCGCGCGCGAACACAATCTGAAATCGATCGATGTGGATATTCCGTTGGGGCTCATGGTGTGCGTGAGCGGTGTTTCGGGTTCCGGGAAATCCACACTGGTGCACGACGTTCTTTACAACTCCCTGCTCTCGCGCCGCGGCGTGGCCGCCCCGCGCGCCCAGTACGAGCGGATTGAAGGCGATCAGCAACTGGCCGAGGTTGTGCTCGTGGACCAGTCGCCCTTGGGCCGGACGCCTCGTTCCAACCCGGTTACCTATATCAAGGCCTTCGACGCCATTCGGGAAGTGTTTGCCGCGACGACTGAGGCCCGCAAGCGCGGCTATTCACCTGGATATTTTTCTTTCAATATTCCCGGTGGCCGCTGTGAAACCTGCCAGGGAGACGGCACCGTCACGCTGGAGATGCAATTCCTGGCTGATGTCGAACTGGTTTGCGAGGAATGCGGCGGGCGCCGTTATAAGCCCAGCGTTCTCGAAGTGCGTTATAAGGGAAAGAATATTAATGAAGTGCTCCATATGACCGTGAAGGAGGCCTTGAGCTTCTTCGCCGGTTTGCCCAAAGTGATCCAGAAGATTCGGGTATTGGACGAGGTGGGGCTCGGCTACCTGCGCCTGGGGCAGTCCGCTACCACGCTCTCGGGTGGCGAGGCCCAGCGCGTGCGCCTGGCGGCGCACCTGGCTCATCAGGCGGTTGAAAATATGCTCTTCATTTTTGACGAACCGACCACGGGTCTGCACTTCGACGATATCAGCAAGCTGCTGTCCGCCTTTCGCAGGTTGAACGACGCCGGGTCGAGCGTGCTCATCATCGAGCACAACATGGACGTCCTGAAGACCGCGGACTGGATCATCGACCTGGGGCCGGAGGGCGGAGACTCGGGCGGTTACGTCGTGGTGGCCGGCCCCCCGGAAAGTCTGGTCAAGAATCCCCTGTCCTTCACCGGAAAGTTCCTTGCCAAGTACTTGGGAAGCCACAAGGGGGTGAAGGAGTGAGTAGCGGGACACGCCCTCTCCAGGGGAGAGGGCGGCATTTGCGGACAGCCGGCCCGCTTCTTTGTCTGCTTTGCCTGCTGCAATCGGTTACCCTGAACGCGATTGGCGCAAGCCAAGCGAACCCCTCACAAACCCACGATGCAGACGTACCCAAACTTCTGCACACTGCCCAGGACGCGCTCAGCAAAAACGACTTTGCCGTTGCGGCGGAGGCTTTGAAACAAGTGGTTGCGGCCCGACCTACTTTGACCGCGGCATGGTTCAACCTTGGCTTCGCTTACACCGGATTGCATCAACAAGACCAAGCCGTCACGGCGTACCGCAAGGCCGTGGAGCTTGACCCCAACCTGTTTGAAGCCCGACTGAACCTGGGTATTCTCCTGACGCAGATGAATAATCCCCAGGCTGCTTTGGAACACCTGGAAAAAGCCGCAACTCTTAAGCCGGATCATGTCCGCGCCCAGTTGTACTATGGACGGGCGCTGGCCCTGACCGGCCAACTGGAGCACGCCGAAAAACAGTACCAAACGGTGTTGCATCTCGACCCCAAGCTGGCCGGGACGCAATACGACTTGGGTCAGCTCTACCTCGAACAGAAGCGCTACCAGGAGGCGGTCGGCTCATTTCAAAAAGCCGCTGAATTAGACCCTGCGCTATCTCAAGCGCAACTAGGCATGGCTCTCGCAATGGAGGGGCTGAAGGACGAGGCCAACGCGGTCACTCACTTCGAGCAATACCTGGCCGCTCATCCGGACGATCTCGAGACTCGTTTTCATTTGGCACGCCTGTACCTCGAGCAGGGCAAGAGCGCTCAAGCTTACGACGGCCTCCAGACAGTCTACCGCGCCAAACCGGAAACCCCCGGCTTGGCTGCAGCGCTGGGAGATGTCTCGGCCCTTCTGAAGAAATACCCGGAGTCTGAGAAGTTCTATCGCCAGGCGCTTCTCTCCGCGCCCGCCGGCCCCGACCTGCATAGGGCGCTGGGTCAAACCTTGTTGGAGGAGGACAAGCTTCAGGACGCAGAAGCTGAATTTCGGACGGCTTTGGCGGGCAATACCCGCAGTCGCGAAGCAGCACAGGGGTTGGCCACCAGTCTCTATTTGCAAAAGCGCTATCAGGAGGCTATCCCTATGCTGGAAGCGCTGGTGCGTGCTCCTAATCCTTCGCCCATTCTCTTCTTTGCTCTCGCCTCCTCTTACGACAACCTCCACGTCATTAAGAAGGCCCTTGAGAACTACGAGCTCTTCCTCCAGCTTTCGAAAGGTCAAAGCCCCGACCACGAATGGCAGGCCACGCAGCGCGTCAAGCTGCTCCGACACCAACTGCAGAAATAGCTATAATACAAGTATGGTTTGGCGGACGCTTCTCGTGATGGGATTGTTGCTTGCCGGCGCGCCGGTTGCCCTCGCCGGCGCATCATCCGGCCCCTCTTCGGAAACAGAAGAGCGTCTGGTGGCGCGCCTTCAAAAAGAAACCGATCCCATTAAGAAATCCAAGTGCGTGACTCGTTTGGCGCGGATCAAACTGCAGCAAGCCATTGAAGCTTACGAGCACGGGAATATCGAGCAGGGCGTACAGCTTGCCCGCGCCTACCTGGGCAGGGTTAAAGACTCGTGGCAGCTATTGAAGAGTTGCGGTCGCAATGCCGCGCGAGACCCCCGCGGGTTCAAGGAGCTCGATATCGAGTTGCGGGAGGACGCTCGATTCATCGACGACCTGAAGCGCCGGGTCTCCTTCTTTGACCGTGGCCCCATCGAGCAGACAGGGAAAGAACTCGAGGGGGTACGGGCCGAAGTTCTTCAGGCGCTCTTTCCTGCGGCGCGAGCGCCGGAAGCCGCAAAGCCTGTGGGCAAGACGGATTGAATCGTCTGCCGGAGTGCCGGGAGGTCGAAAAGGTGAAATCACCATTCATCCTGGTTACAGCGCTCTTCATACTGGCAGCCGCGCCGGCAACCACGGCCCTGGCGCAAAAGCCGGATTACGTGTCCGATGAAGAAGAAGAAAAGCTTCGTGACGCCCAGGACCCGTCCGAACGCGTCGAGGTTTATCTTGCCCTGACCCAAAACCGTCTGGATCGAATCGCGTCGTTTCGCAGCAAGCCTATGGATCCCCAATACGATAACGGCGCCTTTATCGATCACTTGTTGGACGAGTACATTTCGCTCACGGACGACTTGAAGAGCTGGATTCAGGATCAGTATGATCGCCGGGGTGACATGCGCAAAGGGCTCAAAAAGGCTCTGGAAATGGGCCCGAAACAGCTCGAGGACCTGCGCCGCATTCAGGATGCGCCCGATGCCTACGCCGCCGATTACGCCAAGTCTCTGCACGACGCCAGGGACGATTTCACCGATGCTCTGGACGGCGCTACAAAGGCCCTCGGCGAGCAGATTAAGACTTTTGGAGAAATTAGAGAGAACGAGAAGGCGGATGCCAAGGCAGAGAAGGAGCGGACCAAGGAAGAGAAGAAGCAATCCAAAGAAGAGGAAAAACTGCGCAAGAAGCAGCAGAAGCAAAACCCGCCCGATGAAGACGACAACTAAGCTATCAGCAGTTAGCTCTCAGCTTAAGCTCTTGCTTGCTGAGAGGGTGTGAAGAAATCGAGTGGCCATGTCATCCCAAGTATACATGGGCCTGCGGCCCACCCGTGGAGATGAAAGTCGCTGTCATCCTGAGCGAAGCGAAGGATCTGCAGGTGCAGTCCGATGCGAACTAATGCAGATGCTTCGCTTCGCTCAGTATGACAGCGCGATCCAAACTCAACGCGCCCCACTTCAAATCGTGGTTCATTTTGCGAACGAATGAATTGAGCGCCTCGAATACCGTCCCGACCGTAATGAAAAGCCCAAAGATGAAATTGCCGAAATAGCCCACCAACGGCATCGAATACGGCAAGTTCTGCACACGAACACAGAGAACCACCACCGCCAGGAACAGAATCGAAAACGCAATCCAACTTAGCCGAAAGAAACGCTCCATGGGATAGGCGGTGAGAAAAGCCGCCACCAGATACATCGAAAGCATATTGAGGCGTCCGCCCAGGGGGGTCTCGGTGGCGTGCATTGCCATGGGACCGAGGCAGACCACCAGCGACGCGAAAAAGGCGGCGTAAAATGTGTGCTGCGTAAGCGCATTCTTGTTTTGGCTATAGGTGCCGCGCATCAGGCACCAGCCGATAAAGAGGCCGGCGAATACAAATCCAAAGTTGCTGCACGTGTTTACCGGCTGCTTAATCAAACCGGGGCGCGAAGCCTCGCCAAATCCAGAGCCGACATGCCTCGCTTCGCCCAGCCAGCCGTTAACTGCGGCGAGAAACAATAACACGAGGGATATGAGGGCGATGCAGAGCGGGATGTAAAAAACGAGCTTGGATCCTGGCTTGGTCCTCTCTTGCATATCGGCAGTGGTTTTAGTTTCGTTCATTTCCTTCAGCCTGTTGGCGGATTTTGCCTAAGCCCGGAGGTGGTATCAATCCTGAACCTGCGCTATCTCAGAAGCATCCGAATGGATGACACGCTGGTATTGGCAGACGTGGTGCTGGGAATTAAGCTTCGCCTTATGAATATTACCTTCACGCATCGGCTTGTTTGGGGTTATGGGTTTGCGCGCTCGGCGCGGGTAATGAGCCTGCTCCTGCCTTTAAGTCTGTGTATGGCTGCCGGAGCGCCGCCTTCCTCAGACAAGGTCTCGTGGCAACTCCACTCTTCGGTGGGCATGGAGGTCGGTCCGACGGGCGGCAAGTCAGCAACAGCGATACGAACGACACGCGATACTGCTCGCGTTTGACTGGCGCCGGAGATGGTGCGGCACTGCGTGGAAGCGGGCGCGAATACGTGGTGATCTGGGCGCGGGACGGCGACTACGCCTATTACGATTCGAAGCTGCTGCCAAATGCCCCGGCCTGGGCAATCGCGATCCACTGCACGAAACCGTGGACGAGGCCCGCAATCACAAGCTGCCGGTGATCGCCTACTGCGTGGTGCAGCAAGCCGGCCACTACCTGAACGCGCACCCGGAATGGGAAATGCGCGACCCACAAGGGCACCGAATCGCCGGTTCTGCTACAACTCAGGTTACCTCGAGGTGATGAAAAAACAAATCGTCGCCGAGCAACTGGCCTACGGCATCCAGGGCTTCCACATTGATATGGTGGACCAGGGGTTTGGGCCGCCCTACGGCTGCTGGTGCGACACCTGCCGCCAGCAATTCGAGGCCGAGTTCCACCGCCCAATGCCGAAAGGGGTGACCTGGGACGAAGATTGGGACCGGATGCTCGAGTTTCGTTACGGCAGCAGCGAGCGGTTCGAGAAGGCGCTCTACGCCTACATCAAGTCGCTCAACCCGGGCGTGACGGTGGACTTCAATTATCACGGCAATCCGCCGTTCTCCTGGGAGGTCGGCCAGCGCCCGGTGCAGCACGCCGGGAACAGCGACTTCGTCACCGGCGAGACGGGCATTTGGGGCTTCAGCGCGCTGACGGTCGGCCTGAACGCCGAGTTCTATCGGGCGGCGACGCCAGGAGCCGTTTCAGATCGCGATCTCTCGGGATGCGCGCTGCTACCACAACCAGACCGTCCGGCCGCTGGCGGACTTCCGCTGGGAACTGTTCACGCTCCTGGCGCACGGTGGTTTCG
>CAWIUZ010000251.1:0-6962 GCA_963838915.1 uncultured Acidobacteriota bacterium | reverse complement strand
ACGCCAACTGGTAGATCTGTCTGAGCCAGCCAATGTCCTGTAATAACCGCGACGGCCAGCCCGGTCAGGTTTAACAGCCCGTAGTTGATTGCGGCGTTCCACGCAAAGGTGTAACAGACTCTTCGATACAGCGGATTCGGTTTGTCCTCGGTGAAACGGATGATGTCGGGGACGGCTCCACTCCGGGCAGGCGGCCGCGCAGCCCTGCCCATCCGGTCGCGCCAACCACAACCGCGAACCAAAGAAGAAGGCGGTAATCGATGCCCCGCTCAAATAGATCGAAAACCCAGGGACCCGGCATGAGGAAAAAAAACAGCGATCCAGATCGGCCAGTGAGCGAGACGGTAGTGAGGCTTGTTTCGGGTCCGAAGCTTTCTCTGGTCCGCCAACTCCACTCTCATGTCGGCCGTCCGTGTAAGCAGTCAATATTATAGCCGCCAGATCTCGTACGTCGGCGGCCGTTCTGAGCCAGCGGAGAATGGCTGACACCCTTGGGGCGCGCGCAGGTTAATCCGGCGCTGGCGAAACTGCTGCGTCAAGCCTGCCACCTGCTCATGGAGGATTCTGAAGCCCACGCAGACGAGCACTCGCTCGAGGTCCAACTTCCCTTCCTGCAGCGCAGTGTGGGAGAATTCAGTTTCGTCCCCATCGCCATCGGGTCAATAGGATATTCCGGACTCGAATCGCTCGGCCACGGAATCGCCCAGGTCGTGAAACCTGACGCTGGCGACACCCTGGTCATCGCCTCGAGCGATATGAACCATTACGAGCCGGACGGATTGACCCGCGAGAAGGATCATAAAGCCATTGATAAGATCCTGACTCTCGATCCGCAGGGCCTCTATGAAGTAGTGCGCCGAGAGGACATCTCGATGTGCGGCTACGGCCCGGCAATCGTCATGCTCACGGCGGCCAAAGACCTTGGCGGCGGTCACGCCCAACTCATCAAGTACGCCACCTCCGCCGATACCACCGGCGACCGCGATGCCGTCGTCGGTTATGCCGGAATCATCGTTTCGCTCTAATGCGCTGTCCTTTGTAGTTAGCTGCCATCGACGCTCGGTCACCACCCCTAACCCCTCCTCAGAGAGGTGGGGAATTGCCGGGTTAACTCCCCTCCTTGATAAGGAGGGGGGAAAGGGTGTGGTTGTTGAAGAGATTTGGTTGGGACCGCAAACTAGCGCGACCGCACCTTCACCCCGGCCAACTCCTCCAGGAATGTGACCACGGCGGCATAGTCAAGCTCGCCCTTTCCTTGGGCTTTGGAAGCGCCATACACTTCTTTCACTGCCGCCAGGGTGGGCATAGGCACTCCGTGTGCGAACCCGGCTTCCATGGCCAACTCCAGGTCCTTGTGCATCAGCTTGAGTGGAAAGTAGGGAGTAAAATCACCCTTGAAGATGAACGGGGCCTTGAAGTCTGTGAGCGCCGCGCGCGCCAAGCTGGACTGAAGTATCTCGAGCATAGTCTCCGGCGCCACGCCGGCTTTGGCAGCCAGAACCAAGCCCTCGCAAAAAATCTCGAGGGTGGTGGCCTGGATCGTGTTCTGCGCCAACTTCGCGGAGAGCCCCAGGCCATTTTGGCCGCAATAGATGTGCTTCTTTCCCAAAACCTGAAGAACCGGCAAGGCGCGTTCAAATGTCTGCCGGTCCCCGCCCACCATAAACGTCAGCTCACCTTTTTCTGCGCCGTGCTTGCTGCCGGTTACGGCGGCATCCAGCCAACTGGCGCCTTTCCCCGCAACGTGGCAGGCCATCTTGCGGCTGACCACGGGGCTGATGGTGCTCGAATCGATCACCGTAGCGCCGGAGGCGATGGTCCCGAGAATGCCGTCTTTGCCAAGCACCACCTCCTCCACCGCCGCGCTGTCCGTCACGATGATGATGACGAACTCGGCGCCTTTCGCCGCCGCGGCGGGTGTCGAGGCAACTTGCGAGCCGGCTGCCTTCAGAGGTTCCGCCTTTCCAGCGGTTCGATTGTAGACCGTGAGTTTGTGTCCAGCCTTAAGCAGGTTCAGCGCCATTGGCTGGCCCATGATCCCGAGCCCGATAAAACCAATTGTGTGCGACATCTTCAGTCCCCCTGTTATTCGTCGAAAGGAAGTAACCCCTCACCCGGCCCGCCCCGGCTGATGAATGCGCCGGCTGCGGGCCACCCTCTCCCCAAGAGAGAGGGGAATGAACCGTGAATGAGGACGAGGACGCGCGTTCCCCAGACCCCAGTCCCTGGCCCCTAGTCCCTAGCTGAAGTACCATCCCCCATTCACGTTAATCGTCTGCCCGGTGATGTAGCCGTTGCGGGCCAGCATTACCGCGATCTCAGCTACTTCTTCGACGGCGCCAAACCGCCCCACCGGAATCAGGTCCGCGCGCGCTTTCGGATTGACCGCCACCATTTCGGTATAGATAAGGGCAGGTGCAATGGTGTTAACCGTAATGCCCTCTTTCGAAAGTAGCGTCGCGTAGGAGTGGGTGAGGCCTAGAATGCCGGCCTTCGACGCGGCATAGTGCGGACCGACCACTCCGCCAGTTTGCGCCGCGACGGAAGAGAGATTAATGATCCGTCCCCAATGACGGGTGCGCATACCCGGTAAGACCAATTGGGTCAGCAGGAACACGGATTTGAGATTCGTATTCAGAAGCTCGTCCCAGTCTTTTTCCGTGATCTCGTGGAGCGGCTGAGGGCGTGTGATTCCGGCATTGTTGACCAGGATCTCGACCGGCCCCAGGCCTTCTTCCACTGTTTTCACCAGGCGCGCAACTTCCGCCGCTTGCGAAACGTCGGCCTGGATCGCAAGGGCGCGGCGTCCGAGACTTTTGATTCGCTCACAAGTTCCCTGGGCGGCGGCCTCTTGAGCGTAGTAGTTCACGGCCACATCAACGCCGGCCTCAGCGAGCGCCAAAGCGACGGCGTTGCCGATGCCGCGGCTGGCGCCCGTCACCAGCGCGACTTTCCCGGAGATACCATCGGACGGCACGCGTTCAGCCTCGTGCGAGAGTCTGCAGAAAATCAGTGGGCAGTCAGTGCGCACTGGTCATCTTTGAAAGTGCGACTGTCATCCTGAGCGCGGCGAAGGATCTCTGCATTTGTTCTTATATCGCGTAAATCAAACTGAACTGCAGAGATCCTTCGCTGCTATGAAAATGGCGGAAGCTTTTGTTGAAAATACAGGAGTTACCTCCAAAGAGCCATTTTCATGCACAGTGATGAGCCGAAGGATCATAAAGTCTGCGCTCAGGATGACAGCATTCGGGCTTCTTGTACCCTCTCTCAGAAGGCGAGCCAGACTGCTTAACCGCAGCAACTGATCCCTGACGCCTGTTTTTCCCCAGCCCCCAGTCCCTAGCCCCTAGCCCCTGTCCCAAAGTCCAGCCAGACCCGTACATCGCGGAGGTTGTTCTCCATGTAACCGATGTCGACCGTATCTCCGAGCGTACGGAAGAAGGAGTAGGAGTCGCTCTTCGCCAGGTGGTGTGCGGGGTCCAGCCCCAGAGCCAGGGCGCGGGAGATGGACTGGCCGTCGGCAACAGCGCCGCTGGTTGGGCTGTTGCCGTCGCGCCCGTCGGTGCCGGCGCTCAAAACCACGCGCGACTGCCCGGCGATGGACTGCGCGGCGTAAAGCGCGTAGGCCTGGTTCCGGCCTCCGACCCCAGGTCCGGTGACGGGACAAATGACTTCCCCGCCCGCAATCAGGCAAACCGGCTTCCCCTCGTGCGCCTCAGCCAGGGCCTTGACCGAAGCGAGATGGGAACGCGCCACCTGCTGATAGTCCTCATCCCAGGGATTCGAATCAATCGCGCTTTCGAATCCCAGCTTCTCGCCAGCCGCCTTCGCCGCCTCGACGGCGTTGCGGTTGGAAAGCAGGCAAACGCTCTGGGAATGCTTGAAGCGCTTATCGCCAGGCTTGGGCGTCTCCTCCAGCGTGTGCTCCTGGAAGCGTTTGCGAATGCTGGGCGGAAAACGGGGAACCAACCCGTTCTGCTCAGCAAGTGCGTAGGCCTGCTCCGCCGTTGACTCGTCTGGAAGCGTGGGACCTGAGGCGACCATGGAGAAAAGTAGTTCGGGCACATCGGAAATGTAAATCGTCAATTGCTGCGCGGGGTACGTCCGAACACCCAGGCGCCCACCTTTCACTGCCGAGGTGTGCTTGCGCAGCACATTGATCTGCTCGATGGGAAGGCCGCAGGTGACGAGGACGCGGTTGAATTTATGTAGATCGGAAAGCGAGACATCGGAATCAAAGGGCTGCTCGAAGATGGCTGAACCACCGCCCGAAACGAGAAAAATGACGGCGTCCTCGTCATTAAGATCAGAAACCAGCTCGAGCGCAGCACGCGCTCCTTCGAGCGTTCCGGCTTTCGGATAAGGATGGCCTCCCACAAAATAGCGGAAATGGTCCAGTTTTCTAGCCGGCTCACCCGGCGAGACGCAAACGCCGGCCTCGATCCGGCTGCCCAGGATCTCATCCAGAACGGCCGCCATCCGATTGGCGGCTTTTCCGAAGGCGACGACACGTGGAGGCCGCCTTAGGGAAAGCGATGTGTCTCCGGCCTTGAGCAGCTCACCTTCCAGCTTCAGCTTGGCGAGCATCGCGGTGCGCAAATCCAAGGTCGCCATGGCGCCGAGAAGAACCTGAATGGCTAGTTCTTTCCCGTGGGAGTAATCAAGCTTGGAACGCCAAGCGGATTGGGTAGCCTGAGTCATGAGAATTTGGCCAGAGCCTCCACGCCTGCCTGTGCCACGTCGACGTCCTGTTCCTCGGTGCCTGCACTCACTCCGATGCCGCCAACGCACTGGCAGTCCACGGTCAGCGGCAAGCCTCCGCGAATGCACGTGAGCTTCCCGCCGGTCGCCAGCGGCAAACCCAGAGAAAGCAGGACGCTGGGCTCCGCATGAGATGGCGAGGGACCAGTGGGCGCGCGGCGCAGGGCTGCAGCACGCGCCTTGGTGAGCGCCACTTCGACTGAAGAGAGCTTGGCCCCATCCATGCGGGCAAAGACCAGCAGGTGTCCGCCCTCGTCGACAATGGCGATATTCTGAGGAACCTTGATCTCGCGAGCTTTGCTTTCAGCAGCGGCCAGAATGGCCCGTGCTCCTTCCAACGTCAAACGGATATTGTTGCGTGTCAGCACATCTCCATTATTGGGAAGCTGGCGGGGAAAAACAAGGGGTAGGATTGAAGCTCTCTCGAAAGTCTGTCATTCTGAGCGAAGCGAAGAATCTGCATTAGTTCGCCGAGCTCTGGAACTGCAGATCCTTCGCTGCTATGAAAATGGCGGAAGCTTTTGTTGAAAATACAGGAGTTACCTCCAAAGAGCCATTTTCATGCACAGTGGTGAGCCGAAGGATCATGAAGTCTTCGCTCAGGATGACAGCGATTTCCCCTCAGCCTGCAAGGTGGCGGGCACTTGTCGTTGGAATTCTGCCTCCCTCTAATCTTGAGGCGATTAAAATGAAATTATTGAATGACACATTTTGCCGTTGAGAGGCGTATTAGCCTCCAGGAAGGCATACGGCCTGGAGGCATCCGATGGGTACGGCGGTTGGGGAGGGTCAGGGCAACATGCTCGATCCCGATCCGAGAATCATGATGAGCAGCAGCGCCCCGGATCTACAGGCCGCGGGGTTCGAATCCCTCTTCATAAAGTACTACCCCCGCGTGTTTAGCGTCCTGTACAGGCTGGTGGGTGATCGCGGTCTTGCTGAAGAGTTGGCAAACGACGTCTTCTGGAAGTTGCACCGTCAGCCTTGGTTGGCGGAATCGGATGGCAATGTGGGCGGCTGGCTTTGCCGCACGGCTACGAACCTGGGGATTGACCACCTGCGCTCAGCGGCTCGGCGTAGACATCATGAAGAAGCAGCCGGTCGCGAAGCGGCGGCAAGCGGCGCCCCACCCGATCCACTCGCTGACGTTCTCAAGGCCGAATGTGCCGGCCGCGTGCGCGCTGTACTAGCCAAGCTCAAGCCCGCTCACGCCCAAATCCTGATCCTGCGAGCCAGCGGCCTTTCCTACAGGGAACTCGCGGATTCGATGGGAGTCAAACTGGGCACAGTCGGAACGATGTTGGTGCGTGCTGAAAACGCGTTCCAGAAGCTGTTCCGGCGAATGTACGCACAAGAGGAGGCATTATGAATTGTCTTAAGGATGGGATTCTGCGCGCAAAACTCGATGGTCAATTGAACGAAGAAGACGCAGCGGCACTCGACCGGCACCTGGCGGAGTGCGCTCCTTGCCGGAGTAGGCTCGAGACTCTTGCCGCGGATACCGAACGTGTTCGCGCCGCGCTGGCGACGCTGGCGCCGGGTCCGCAAGAAAGAATAAGCGACCCGGCGTTCGCCTACGCGCGCTTTCAGGCCCGGCAGCCGGCGGAACCTCCGACGGTTTCAGTTCTCAGCCGCCTGTTTGCGGCCCGCCTGCGGCCTGTCTGGGCCGGTGCGGCTCTCGTGGCGGTTCTCGTTGCCTGCTTCAGCTTCGCACCGGCGCGCAGTTGGGCCCAGCGCGTCCTGGACATGCTGCGCGTCCAGAAGATCGCAGTTGTTCCAATTGACACGGCAGCCTTGCAGGGCCCTCAGTCGGGCAGCGACCCTGGAAAGATGATTGGCCAGTTTATCTCGGACAACATCGTGGTAACGATGCGCTCTGAACCCCAGCTTGTCGCCAGTGCGGACCAGGCGAACCAATTCGCGGGATTTCCGGTGCGCCTGCTGTCCGCGCGTTCGGATGCCCCGAAGCTCACGGTCGAGGGAGAGGGAGCTTTCCAAATGACCCTGAATCGGGATCGCTTGCAAGGCATCCTGGATGAACTTGGGCGCAGCGACCTTCAACTGCCTTCCTCCATCGATGGAGCACTGGTGGCAGTGCACGTTCCCAAAGCGGTGACGGCTGTCTACGGTCAGTGCCCCCAGCATGGAAAAAGCAATGCGCAGAAGCCGCCCACAGTCGCCGATCTGGCCTCGTGCAC
>CAWIUZ010000250.1:0-28311 GCA_963838915.1 uncultured Acidobacteriota bacterium | reverse complement strand
AGCGCGCGGATTTAAACACCTCGTGCAGCTCGTGCCCTTTGGCGCTCGATATTCGTCAACTTTTCATATTCATCGACCAGTTTGGTGTTGGCTGAGCGGATGGCTTGGATCTCCGCCTCGAGCCCCGCTTTTTCCTGCTTATCCGATGTGGCGGCATGTTGCACCGCAAGACTGTAAGTGGCCTTCATGTTCGTTTGGATTTGGCCGACAAGGTAGACCTTCGGAAGCGCCCTCAACGCAACTTCCTTGGCGCTGTTTTCAATGGTTCCCAGTTTAGTGTAGGCGAAAAGGCCGAGAGCAGCGGCAATCATAATCACCGCTGCGAACCCGGCGCCGATTCGTGTTCCGATCTTCCAGTTTTTCATTTCCTTCCTTCCTCGTTGTGTGTTCCGAGCAGGGCGCGCCCTTTCTAGTTGACGGGCGCCTGCTCTGCGCCTGCTCAGGCTCCGGCCGCCATTTCCCGGCATTGCCGATCGGCATACCGCACGACGGCGGAAATGTCGATAATCAGCGACACGCGTCCGTCGCCCATGATGGTCGCGCCCGAAACCACGCCGATGTTCTTGAAGACCTGCCCACGGATTGAATGACGGTTTGGTGCGTGCCCAGCACACGGTCCACGACGAGTCCGAGCATGGTGGTCCTCATGCCGAACAATGACGATCTTCTCGAGGTCCGGAGCATTGCCGTTGAGGCGGAACGTTTGCCTCAAGTCGATGTACGGAATCAGCTCCCCGCGTACAGCGATCACGTTGCGGCCGTTATGGCTCGCCCTCTGCGCTTTCAGCAGCTCCACGTTCTCCGTGATGGCCGCCATGGGAACGACGAACTGATCAACGCCGACCTGAACCAGCAGACCTTCGATGATCGCCAAGGTCAACGGCAGAATTATCGAGACCCGGCAGCCCTTCCCCTCTTCGCTGGCGATCGATAACGAGCCGCGCAGCGCATCAATCTGCTTCTTGACCACGTCCATGCCGACGCCCCGACCCGATACGCTTGTCACGTTCGTGGAGGTCGAAAAACCAGGCAACCAAAGGAGACTGAAAATCTCTTTCTCACGAGGCTGGCAGCCGGCGGAATGAGTTGCTTTTCCACCGCCTTGGCGCGCACCGCCGCCCGGTCGATTCCTCGCCCATCATCTTCAATCGTGATCACGATGTTGAAACCGGTATGTTCCGCGGCGAGGCGAATCGTGCCGCGTCGCGGCTTTCCTTTGGCGATCCGCTCCTCCGGGCGGCCGAACCCGTGATCCATCGAGTTGCGCAGCAGGTGCACCAGCGGTTCGCCGAGTTGGTCCAGAATACTCTTGTCCAATTCGGTTTCAGCGCCCTCGGTAATCAGGTCCGCCTCCTTGCCGAGTTCGGTCGAGAGATCGTGCACCAGGCGCCGGAACCGGCCGAAGATGGTGCCAATGGGCAGCATCCGGATTCCGAGCACGTTTTCCCGCAACTCCGCCACCAAGCGTTCAATTTCCTGTACCGGATTGGCGAGTTCCGGCGCTCCCACTTGAGAGGCCGCCGGGGTCAGGCGCGATTGGTTCATCACGAGTTCACCCACCAGGTTCACGAGGCGATCGAGCCTGCCGGAGGGCACCGGCACGGTGGATTCCTTGACCAGCCGCCTTCCGTATGCCCTCCCCAGTGGGTGGCTTGTCCCTCCCCCGCAGGCTGGCTTGGCGGTGGAAATCGGCAGGTGCCTGCGCTCGCGCAACCCGCTCCGTGGCCTGCACCGGCGCTTCTCGCAGCATTTCAATTTCGGAGATTGCTCTCCATCCTCTACGAACAGGAACACGTCGCGGATGGCGTTCTCGTCGGCGGTAATCTGAAGCGTAAAGACTCCACCAGAAGTGACACAGGTCAGGTTGGATTTGATCGAGCGGGGGTACCGTTTCCGTGTGCCCCACGATCTCGCAGTGCTCCTAGCCTGGCGAGCTCCCTGAAAAGAAGAATCGGATTGCCGCCACACGCGAGAAGACCGGGGCTCGGGTGGAAGCGAACCCTCCACGTTCGCTTCGTTCCTTCCCGCTGACATTCCTCTTGGCCGAGGGGAACGCTAGCCGAGGGACAAATGGGCCGACCGGCGCATCCGAGAGTTCCGAGATTTTATCGATGAGCCTCTGGTTGGAGTCGGCAGCTACGGGTTTGCCGCCTTGCTCGACAGCGAGCAGCAACTCGATCTGATCGGCAGCCGCGAGAACCAAATCGCTCAATTCGGGAGATACCGCGACAGTGCCTTCGCGCACTCTCTCCAGGAGCGTCTCCACGTGATGGGTGAAGCCGGAGACTTGCAGCAGCCCGCACATCGCCGCGGATCCCTTGATGGTATGAAAGGCTCGGAAGATCTGGTTCACAGCTTCAGCGAGCGACTCTCCCCCGCCGAGACTGAGTGCGGCTTGCTCAATGCTCGAAATGAGCTCTTCCGCCTCGGCTAGAAATGTCTGGGACCGGGTTATATTCCATTGTCGATAACCAGCCGCTTCGCAATCACCATCCGAGATTGCCGGCGCGCACGCAGTCGTTAAGGCTTCCATTCGCAAACCAAGTGCCGCGGCGGCTGCCGGTTATGGCCGGGGAGACGGCCGTGATATGGAAGCGCTGTTTGCGTTGGAACGGCGGATTGGCGCAAGGCATAAATTAGTTGCAGAGCCGCCGTGTCGCACACGTGAACCTCGGATAGATCCACGACCACATTGCGATATCGAGCGAGGTAATCGGTGAGCGCCTTGCGCAACTCGTCCGCAGTCCTGATGGTCTGCTCGCCTGTGATCTTGAGCGGAGCATCTGCCTTCGTTCGGATGGCGTGCCTGCTCTCCGAGAGCTTTGACTGGGAGTGGATCCTCCGCGGATTCGCGCGTGGCGATATGGACGAGGTCCTTTGTGGTTCCAGGCAGAGAACTCGATTGCAAAGCGGTATCACTCAATTTGGGTCCGATCCTTATGTGGCGCGATACAGCGAGGCCGGCTTCTGTGCGCAGGCCTTTACACTCCGCTAATCCGTCCCACGTATTACGTATCGGCCAAGAAGTCGGGCTCTTCGCCAAAATTGCGATATTTCTGGCGCGCGGCTCTTTCTGCGGCAGCGGTTTGGGCGGTTCGGTTGGCGCCAGCCACCCGCCAGTGAAGCATGTTGGAAAGTCGTGCTCTCCAGGCCGATAAGAGCAAGCGAGGCAGTTATGTACCTCCCGACACGAAAAGCGCTTCGTCCCAGCTAAGTGGCCCAACTTACTGCGACTTGCGCGAACTCACGCCGAAGACTTGTCATTCTCTCCCTCGTTGACGCAGGGTTGCGCCCACCCGGGTTGAGCCGATTGGATGGGAGCGATATCAACTGGGATGAGGGCACTCTGCGTGTGACTGGCAGGCCAATGCGGGTACTCGGCCTCCCCGGCACCGTCGGAAACTCCCGACGAACATCAAGTATGGGTAAATTACAAGATGGAGTTTTGGAAGCTCGCGTGCTGCTGGCTGACGTCGCAAGACATCCCGACGTGTGGCAGACTCCCGGCGGCTCGAAAAGATCGATCTGCTTGCCGCGCTTCTCCGACAGCTCGATTTGGACGAAATCGAGACCGTGGTCGCGTTCCTGTGCGGATACACGCGGCAGGGCCGGATCGGCGTGGGATACGCGGTGCTGCGGGACGCAGCGGCGCCGGAGGCTGCCGGCGCCAGCCTCGAAATCCGCGAGGTGGATCGGACCTTGGCGTCTCTCGCTTCGGCGCAAGGGCGCGGCTCCGATCAGCAGAAGCGCCAACTGTTGCACTCCCTCCTGGCCTGCGCGACTCACGATGAGCAATCCTTTCTTAAGGGCCTGCTGCTGGGCGAAATCCGGCAGGGCGCGCTCGATGGCGTCATGCTGGACGCCCTGGCCAAGGCTTCCGGCGCGGGCGCGGAACAGATCCGGCGCGCCGTGATGATGGCCGGCGACATCGCGCGGGTGGCTCGCTTCGGCGCTTCACTCCAGTTCCGCGGGGCTTGCTCAGTACGATATCCAGCTCTTCCGGCCGGTCCAGCCGATGCTGGCTCAGACCGCGGAGGACGTCGCCGCCGCGCTGACCGACCTCGGAGAGGCTGCCCTGGAATTCAAGTTCGACGGCGCCCGCGTGCAAGTCCACCGGTCCGGCGATGACGTGCGAGTCTTCTCCCGCAGCCTGAACAATGTCACCAGCGCCGTGCCGGAGATCGTCGAGGCCGTACGGGCGCTGCCGGCAACTGATCTCATTCTGGACGGCGAAGTCCTCAGCCTGACGGCGGATGGCCGGCCGCAGCCGTTTCAGGTCACCGCCCGGAGGTTCAGCCGCAAGCTCAATCTGGACCGCGTGCGCACGGAGCTGCCGCTGACCCCCTTCTGGTTCGACCTGCTATACCTAAACGGCCAATTGCTGATTGAAGAGCCGCAGGCACGCCGCTTCTTGGCGCTCGCGGAACTATCGCCGGCCCGACACCCTGGTGCCGCACATCGTAACCGGCGACGCGGAACGTGGAGCAGAGTTTCTGCGCCTGGCGCTCGAACGAGGCAACGAGGGCATCATGGCCAAAGCCGGCAGCGCCGCCTACGCCGCCGGAGCGCGCGGTCAGAGCTGGCTGAAGATCAAGCAGGCTCACACGCTCGATCTGGTCGTTCTGGCGGCGGAATGGGGCCACGGGAGGCGCAAGGGCTGCCTGAGCAACCTCCACCTCGGCGCCCGTGATACCGAAAAGGGCGGCTTCGCCATGCTGGGAAAAACCTTCAAAGGCCTGACCGACGAGATGCTGGAATGGCAGACCGGGCAGTTGCTGAGCGTCGAGATCGGCCGCGACGCCTACACCGTGCACGTAGAGCCGCGCTTGGTGGCGGAAATTGCCTTCAGCGACATTCAGGTCAGCCATCGATATCCCAGCGGCCTAGCGCTGCGGTTTGCGCGCGTGAAACGCTATCGGCCGGACAAACCGGCATCCGGCGCCGACACCCTTGAGACTGTGCAGAAGCTGGCTGTAGCGGAGGGCGGAGATCGGCCAACGCAGTTCCCGCTCGGATAGAACTGTCGCATGGTGCGTTGCTAATTCCTGCTTGACCCTGTCGATGCCGCTTGCAGCAGGTAGCCGCGGGGCCTGGAGAAGTTGTGCCAGCGAGAGGCTTGCTCCGCGCATCCGGCCGCGTGCGCCAGACTGGTGCGCTTCCGGGACAGGCAGCACGTGGCGCCGAAGCGTAGCTACGTTGTGCTGCGGGACATTTCTACTTTGCCAGCGAGGACGACATTTCTGCATTGGCTTAAAATGCAACTAAAAGTATTGACACTCTTCCGCAATTGCCCTATACTCGATGGAATATAGGGAGATTGCCATGCGACTTTACACAGGACTTCTTCCGGCTTCTTTGTTGACGCCTTCCGCGTTTCGACAAATCGTCGGGGCGTCGCTGGCGGGCACGGTTCAGGATGGATCGGGAGGCGTTCTGCCGCAGGTTTCGGTGGCCGTCCAAAATACCGAGACCGGGGCGGAACCACGATTGGTGACCGACGGCGCGGGGTGGTATTCGGCGCCTTCGATCAGCGTTGGGCGTACGAGGTTACGGCGTCCAAAACCGGATTCCAGACTGAGTTGTGCTTGACAGAAAAGTTCGGCCGTGCTACTCTCTACCAACGCTCGGAGGCAAACTAATGCTGTTCCTTGGTGGGTTCAATTCTCTTGTAGCTTTTTTCGGCGGTAGCTGTCCCCAACGCGATGCCCGGTCCGACTGGCGGAAAGAACGGGCCAGAGGCGCGATCAGGCGACTAGGTGCCACTTACTTTTTCCTCGCCTTTTCGGCTTCTGTTATGTGGGCGCAAAACGCCAGCGTTTCGGGGCTTATCAGGGATGCATCGGGTGCAGTCGTGCCCAACGCCGTTATTAACATCACGAGCAACGGGACGGGTGTGTCGAGAAGCACGGTCAGCAACGAGAGTGGAACGTACAGCCTTCCCGATCTCTTACCGAACGTTTACAGCATGGAGGTCAGTGCGCCGGGGTTCAAGTCGGAGACCCGCGCGGCAGCCGACCCTTAACGTTGCCGCGAAGATCAACCAGGATTTCACCCTGCAAGTGGGTGATGCGCATGAGAAGGTGACGGTGGTCGGCGAATCCGACATGATTCAGACCGCCACTGCCTCTACCGGCACGGTTATCGACAACAAGAAAGTAGTCGAGCTTCCGCTCAACGGCCGCCAGTTCTATTCCTTGGCGCTTTTGTCGCCAGGGGCATACGCGCCCGCGCAGAATTCGACGATCGGGTACAAGGGGGGATTCAGGCGGCCGGTTCCCGGGAGACCGACAATAACTTCACGGTGAACGGCGTGGATGACAACGATGAAACGGGCAACGCCCCGGCGGTCCGGCCTTCCATCGATGCCATTCAGGAATTCAAACTGCTGACTGGCGTTTACTCGGCTGAGTATGGACGCAGTTCCGGCGCCCAGGTGGTCGTGGTCACAAAATCCGGTTCCAACGCGTTCCACGGCAGTTTGTTTGAGTTCGTTCGGAACCAGGACACCGACGCAAAGAACTTCTTTACGGTTTCCAGCGTCACGCCTACCTTCAAGCGCAACAATTTCGGCGGCACGGCGGGCGGCCCCATACAGAAGAACAAGACCTTCTTCTTTTACAGCTATGAAGGACTTCGGCTGCGGCAGCAGGTAGCCGCCGTGGGAACGGTCCCTACCCCCGCCATGCTGACGGGTGATTTCAGCAGCCTGCTGGCTCTGGCGAGTCCCATTACCCTCAAGAATCCATTGACCGGCCAGGTGCTTCCCGGTAACTTGATTCCCCAGCAATTGATCAGCCCGGCGGGCTTGGCGCTGGCTCAGTACGGAAAGCCACGGTGCGCAGTCGGCCAATCAGAAATGGCTCAAAGGGATTGTTCTTCCACTGGTTAATCTGATTCGAAATATCCTGGCCGCAAAGAGAAGACGGGGTGCCGGATGGAAATAGGATGTTTTGTATCTGGCCCTGAATCTGGTCCCAGGGAGAGCATTCGTAAAACGGCAGGCAGTTCCAGAAACGCTGGGGAATTGGGTCCGTGGAGCTGGTGGTGGGATTGAAAATGTAATTGAACCACGTCTGCGCATCGGAAAACTGCTGGTTCTGGCTCAAACTCGTCGCAATTAGAAGGGGAATGTGGAAGAAAAGCTCCCAGTTGTAGATCGAGTAGGCGCCGTTCCTGCTGAAATCGACGTTTTCCCGGGGATAAGTATCGGAGGTGAAGTAACAGTGGGTCGGGCTGTAGTCTAGCTCGAAAACCGTCGAACCGGTGAAAGTGGGCGGCGATTGAGTCCTGTCGATCGTGCCCAGCAAGGCGTCGCCGCTTGCGTCCGGCGTAGACTCCGAGCTGTAATAGAAGTGCTTCGTCGAGTTGAAGTATAAATAGGTTTTTTGGTTGGCCGGAGGTTCGCACAGTTGGGTATCGGCTTCAGCCTCATACATCTGGTGCCCGCCAGCGTTTTTGGTAACGAGGATACCCGGGCTTAACTCGGGCGTTGCCGAAGAAACCAGGTACGGGCTGACAAAACCTGAGATCACGCGGTTATCGTTGGTCTTTGCCTGAGTGAAGAGGGTGAGGAATCCTGGCAAACCGTATTG
Organism: uncultured Acidobacteriota bacterium; assembly: GCA_963838915.1. Taxonomy (GTDB): domain Bacteria; phylum Acidobacteriota; class Terriglobia; order UBA7540; family UBA7540; genus CAVROP01. The sequence continues at coordinate 20,719 of CAWIUZ010000250.1, read as the reverse complement.
GTTAAGCGCCTTGATAAAACTACAAGCGAAGGGATGGAAGAAGTTGGTAAAGACGATCTGCGAAGGTGGATTCGCTTGCTCTCCTCCGGATGCCATCTCGGTTCGGACTTCCGGTGTGGAAGTTGCATCTGCTGGCGGGCCGGCCGCGCCAGCCCCCGCCACAGAAGGTTGGGGGGCGCTGCTCGACGCTCCTACTGCCGCAGTTGGAAATACGACACGGACGTTAGCCGTCGCAACAGTTGCGGTTAAAGCCCGGCGGCTGTACTGTGGGCTTTCCCTACTTGCATCGGCCACGTGGTCGCTTGGTTTGGTATAGCTTTCCGTTACGAAGTACACACGCTTACTATCCTGGAAAAAGAAGGGTTGATCGGTAAAGGGCGTCGGTACTTGCAAGTCAAAGTTGCAGAAGAACTGCTGGGGGAACGTCAAGATCCAGGCATCTGGCGGCTTCAAGAAACTCCCGATTTCGTCAAACGTCAGCCCTGCAACCTTCATAGATTCCTTGTCTGTGTAAAGGGTTTGGACAGAGTCGTACGCAAGATAAGAATTAAAAGGAATTATGCCTCCGACGGTCTTACTTTGCGTGGAAGGGGATGGACTGCTCCCACATATCGAAAAACTGAAAAGGCCGACCTGAGAGAGAGTCACACCCATCCCCATATCACTCCCGCCAGGTGCCTTTCCCTCGTTCATGTACACGTTAATTGCTAGAGAGTCCCCCGACATCTCCGGACCGAAAGTAAAGCGAGAGGTGTCCAACGGACCGAACTTCTTTGTGAAGCCCGGGAATACCATTGCATCCGACGTACTCTTCGGCGACCACGCACCCTGGCTGTACTCGCTCCAAGCCAAAGTGATCTGCAAGTCCTTGATGGGGTCAGGCGTGGGGGCCTCTGTGGGCGGCGGGGACGGGAGCTTATTGTTAGTGGCTTCCGTGGAAGTAATGACATGGATTGGGGGAATAGTCACTTTTGGTTGCGAAGTGGCGCTCGGGTCTGCGGTCTCCTGGAAAATTGGCCAAAACAGGTAGAGGCGTCCCTCCCAAACTACCGGGACCAGATGATCGCCGCTGATGTCGAGGTCAACCACTTCCCATGGCGTCCACAGCTCTCCCCCACCCTGTTTGGACCAGCTACAATGCTGCAAGGTGCGGTAATAGTAGGTATACGGTTGGGATTGGGTGCGTGCAAAGACATGCAACACGTCGTTTGTAGCGTCAGGAATGTTACCCGGTGCGCTGGTTGAATTGACGTCATATTGCCAGTAAATCGCGCGGATATCCAGTCGCGCCGCTTCATTCAATTGCCGCAAGTATGCAAGGTATGCTTGCTCCGCGCTTTCGGCACTGACGGGATTTTGCAACAGCGTGTTTTCCAGATCCTTGAAGAAGGGTGTCATATCGTCACGCAGGGTCGGCACCATCCAGTTCTCGGGATAGAAAAAGACCTCGCGGTTGGCCTGCCAGACGCGGTAATTCTGCATCCAATTCCAGACCGTGGTGTCGATGGCGCTGGGCGAGACGGCGGTGGCGGGATTCGAAGGCGTGGATTCGAGATTCAACAGGCACCGCTGTACGAACAATTGAATGGCGGCAGTGGCCTGCACAATGCGCGATGTAAGCATGCACGGGCTCATATTCACGTCGATCAGGAAGAACTCATAGAGTTGATCGGAGGTGGTGATGGGCCCGCCCTCAGGAGCGGTCAAATTCCATGCCGCTGAATGGGCCAGAATACAGGCGATCAAGGCTTCCTTGGAAGCCTCGCGAATCTTGTCGTTGAGCGGCTTCCCCACCGTGACCCAAGTGCTGTCATCGTATTTTGACTTGACCGTCATCTGCATGTTTCGCGCGATCTGTTCCTCTGTTTGCGGATCGGGCCCAAAATGCGACCAACTGAAAATCTGTTCCGCCGATACGCCGAGCCGCGTCACGAGGGCGAAGCAAGATTGCAGACGGACCAATCCAATACCGGTCGGGCCCCTTTCGTTATCGAAATCCCTATCGCTTAAGTTGAACCCTTTGGCGGATACCAGAAAAGCGAGATCAGCCGGATTCCAGCCAGTGGCCTGCGTCACCGCAGACATGACAGCGGCGGTTAGGGTTCCTGCGGTAGCGGTGTTGCTCGAGGAAGCAGTGCTGAAAATGTTGAGCAGTCCCGCGTCTCCTCCCGGTAAGCTGCTGCGCAGGTTCACGAATGCATTCAACCTTTGCCACTGGTTGAACATCGCCGGCTTAAACAAAGCGGGATCAAGCGGCAGCAGGTTGGGGTCGAAGGGCACAGATTTTGCGGGATCGGTCGGGTCCGAAGGGTCCACCCCCGCGAAGTCCTTACGGTGTTGATACAAGTACGACACATCAGCGGTGGTCAGGGGAAGTGTGTCCGCCAGGAGCGCGGTTTTGTAGAGCAGGTTGTACGAGTTGGTGATCGGGCTCAAGCTCTGGATCACGGCCCCTGAAAACAGTTGACTCTGCGGAATAATTGCCTTCGGCGTGGAGGGACTGCTCCAACTGAGACTCAACACCCCACTGGCTGTATCGTCGTAATAATCGAGCTCGATCTGATAGAGCTGGCCCGCACTCAGAGCGATCGTTCCACTGGCCTCGACTGGCATTTTATCCACCCAACTGTCGACCAGTTTCACGCCGTTCACCCACAGCCGCGTCCCATCTCCGGCGCGCACGTAGAAGGTGTAAGTCTCCGAATACTGCGGCATCACCCATCCTTTCCACTCCACACTGAAAGGACGCGTAGTGATGGCTGGGTCGGGTAAGCCGAAGCCCCAATCAAAATTAACAGTGGGTTCGATCCGAGTCAGCGCTGGGCTTCCGGTTAGATCTTTCGTGGTGTAATAGGCCGCGCTCAGACCATCGCCAATCAGGGCCAGGAAGTCGGCCATCGCAAAGGCCTTGCCGGGATTAACCTGAGAGCTGAGGATCGTCTTCAAAAGCAAGCTGGCCATCTGTGGAGTCATCTCGAGATTGTCGGCGAGCGTCTGAGTGATGAGCCCCTCGCATTGGATCCGTCGCAAATAAGGCATCAGACTCTTCGCCACATACAGAACTTTGGCTGCGGTGGTGAGTTGCAGGGGATTTTCGACGAGTTGGTTGATAGCATCGCTGGCGACAAGGAAATTAACGCTGTTTGGGTTTGAGAAGTTCCCGTTGATGAAGTCAATCGGCCGCTGGCGCAGGTTCTGGATGGCCGCCTGGTAGCTGGGATCGCTGCTGAGCGCAAGCAAGGTTGTCTCCTCGGCACTGCTCATGGGACCGGTGAACTGCAATTGCTGAGTCGCGGCGTTGTAAGCGATCGTCCCGGTCGGCAGGCTAGGGAAACCAATGCTCGGGAGTGCGGGCAAAGACTGCGTGTAGGTTCCGGCGCCACCAGCCTGGCTGGCGGCGAAGAGACTGTTCACCGCTCCCTGATACGTGGGATCCGGCGAGAGCGCCAGCAATTGAGTTTGCTCGGCTGCGGTCATGGCGCCCGTGATGCCAAGCATCTGTGTGCCTGCATTGTAGGTCACGAACGTAGGCAATGCGATGGCTGGAAGCGCGGCAAGGGGAGCAGAGTAGATACCTGTTGCGTTAATCAGCCCCATCGCCGCATTCGCCAAAGAGCTGCCAAGGAGGGTCGCCAGGTTCTTGGCAAGAAGCGTTCCTTTAGGATCGGGAACGACGACGTCCGCATTGGCAATACTCGCGAGACCCGCCTGTAGGGTTGTCAAGAATAAGCTGACATTGGCCGGCAAAGGAGCGATTCCCGCATTGGGGTCGAAGACGTTCCGATAGATATAGTTCAACTGGTCGATGGAGAAAGACGATGCCTGGACAGTCTGCGCCGTTTGAACGAAGGCCAGGGTTGCCGCCGGACTTCTTGCTGCGAAGGGATCCGTCCCGGTCAGAGCGATCAAGGTGAGCAGGTTGCCGATCGAAAGATTCAGACCCTGGGCCAGAAACACATAGCGGCACAAGGCCGAGAGGTTCGCCAGGGTCAGCTCGTCTTGCAATGCGGAATAGGCGCGAATCAAGGCGAGCTCCTGGGCACTGATGCGCAGGGCGGCCAAGATCTGGTTGATGTTGTTTGAGATTCCATTAGCGGCTGCGCTGCTTGCAATTTCCGTGCCCCGGGGGGTACGCATGTTATAAAGAACATCAATGGCGGTCTGGTAGGTGGGATCGCGCGAAAAATTGAGCGTGCCGCGCTGGTCGTCAGACATCTGGCCGGTAATACTGATCTGCTGCTTGCTGGGGTTGTAGTTGAGCCAGGCCGGCAGATTGGCGGCGGGCTTACTTGGGAGCTTCGCCACCGTGGCTTTCCCCCCTTGGAGCAAAGAAATCGCGCTGGCGTAACTGGCATCGAGCGACAGACTTTTCAGCGGGTCATATTCTTCGTCGCTCATCGCCCCCTTCGACTCAAGCCCGAAGATGGGGGAGGTTGAATAGCAGAGGTTGGGAAAGGTTAAACTGGGAAACTGCAAAGTGGGCGGAGCCGCAAGGGGAGCCACATATTGAAGCTGGAAAGCGGAATCCGGGGGGTCGAGGACCGCTTTATTCTGAAACAGCCTCAGGTAGAGTGAGTCGCGGCCGTCGGTGTCGAGATCGCTCCAGAAGCTGAGGATCGGCAACAAGGGGATGTTCAGCGCCGCCAGCAACTGGCCCACCGCGGCGAGCGAAACCAGGAATTGCTGGTCAATGTCCGTGGCCTTGAGAGCGGTCATCGTTTTGTCGAGTTGCTCGATCTTCCAGCCAAGTTGTTTCCACAAGCGGATGAAACGGTGCATCAGCGCAAGGGTTGAGTCCTGCAAGACGGGACCCGTAGGGGCCAAGTCCACAATGGTTGTTTGCGTAAGATCGCACGGAGCGTTGTCCGGCGACAGAAGCATGATCGACATCTTAGGATTCAGTGCGCGCGTCTCGAGCAGACAGACCAGGTCGTCATAACCGATAGCTGCCTTCTGCAAGAAGGTTTCAACGTGGGCAATATCCTGCTCCCAGGGGTTTCCCCCAACTGTGCCGCTGCTGTACCCATAGTAGTCATAGAGCGCCGGCGGATTGGCCGTGGGCTGGCCTGAAAAATCCCTGCCCGTCAAAATCGCGCACTCGGCCTGGCTGATGTTCAGGTACTCGCAGGCGAGAGCGATGGTCGAAGGGATTGCCTTGAAAAGGTCGGCTTGGCTCTTAGTATAAAGATCGCTGATTGCCGCTTGGTAAGCGGAGTCGGAGGACAGCGCCAGCAGGTCAGCCTGTGCGCCCGCAGTAGGCATGCCGACCACGCTCAGCGAATGGGCCGAATCATCGTAATGGAGGTACGCCGGGAGCGTAGTAGCAGGACGTGCGGCGAGGGGAACGGAATAGACGGCCGGGGCAGCGCCGGTCTGGCAGGCCGCCATTACTTGGTAGAGGCCGCTCCCCAGAAAGCCAAGATAGGTCCGAGCAGTTGTCAGCCAGCGATCAAAGGGCAAGGTGGGCGGATAGACCGCGGCATTCAAGTAATCGTTGTAAGCTTTATCGTTGGTATATTCCGGACTGACACTGAGGTCCGAGGAAGTTACGTCGCTGGGTGTATCGTGCTCGACCGAGCGGTTCAGATTTCCCGTGTTGATGACAAGAAAACCCTCAAGAATCTCATTTACCAAATCGACGTAGGGGAGCGTCGTGTTGGTGTTTTCGCAATTGAGCTTGAGGTAAGGCAGGTCCGGGCGCCTCCCGGGTATCTTTCCGTCTGCACTTCCGATGAGGATGTCCAAGGGAGTGTATCCCTGGCTGTTCTTAGATGACTTCCTGAGAAACTGCAAAAGGTCCACGAAGTAGGCGGCTGCGCTGTACACAGAACGGCAGTCCGTGCATGAGCAATAACTGGTGGAACCGAACAGGGTCTGCCAATTCGGAATCCCTGACGGCGGTGAGCTCAGAAAGGCGGTCAGCGCTCCATTGATATCGCCAATGCCGCGCACAGTCGCAGAGGTAAGGCCCTGCCGCAGGTTAGAGAAAATAGTCATCGCGGAAGCGGTGATCCGCTGCGCTCGCCCATAAACGCAATCGGCCTGATCGCTGCTTCCCAAGGGCTCCGCGAGCTGCAGGAGAAAGCTGCTTCGCGGCGTAGTTGCAATGTCATACGCCGAGGCAAAACCCGCATTCGCGAGCGCGTTTGCCGTACTGAAATCCGGCGCAATACGGGCCAGACGCTGCCAAGTGGCCAGCTTCGCACTGACCGTGCTTTGCTGGGTGGCGTCAATTCCGTTGAATAAGGTCTGGCTATTCTGCACGATGTAACTGTTCAGATTGGTGTTGAGAATGTCGAAGCCGGATGCGTTGTTGAGGAATGTCGCCACCCCCTGATCGACCGGATCTTTGGAGTTCGCAATCGCTCCTTGCAGGTCGCTTACAAAATAGGTTCCCGGCAAACCAGCTTTGAGCGTCGCGACAATAGAGGCAGCGTAATTGGTGGCCTTCTCGGCCGGGGTGGCGCCCGGAATAAAAGCGGGCACCGTGACGTTCGCACTGGTGACCAGTTGTTGCCATTGCGAGGAACTCAAAGAAGCCAGTTGAGTCGCTGCCTTATTATTGGGATACTGAGAGCGCAGCGCCGAAACCAGGGAAGGGTTGTCCTGCGTGAGAGTCCCGAGCTGAAGCGTGAACTGCAGCTCGGAGACGGCCGCCTTGAACTCGCTGTCCTGACTCAGGATTTTCCAGAAATCCGCCAGAGACCCGTTAGTGCCGGCATAGCGGCCGACGAAATCGTCAATGAGTTGAGCGTTGGCCGCGAGAGCCGGCGAGGTCTTGAGCAGATTTGCCAAGTCTACCTTGTTCACTTCGCCCGTGAAGATGGGATTATCGTTAATGCCGGAGTTCAGGTTAAGCAAATCGCCGACGGTTGTGGTGCTGGAAAGCTGGGCGATGGCAGCTTCGGCCACAGACTTCGCCGTGGCATCATCAGGCAGCTTGACTTCTTTGCTCACGAAGTCGCGCAACGATAGATCTTTGCTAGCGACGATGTCGACAGGTGGAATTGCCTGAATCAACGTGGCGAGATTAGAGTATCCAGCACGCATGGCAGCATTCGCCAGGCTGGAGACGAGGGTAGTGTTAAGGGTGTCGCTAACAAAAGCTTGGGCAGGCGCACCGGCCTTGAGGTTGTTAAGGACGGTGTCGCTGAGATTTGCTCCGCCGAGATGAACTGAAATCTGGCTGTTCAAGGTGGTCCTCCAATGGCTTTCTTAGCGGCGCCTCGAGCGCCTCATTGATCTCATTGCTCTTCCGAGTGGAAGCCGACGCCGAAGAGGAATGGCGCGAACTCCCACCCACCTACGCTGCCGTACTGGAAACCCAACTGTCCGAAGAGCGACAGGTGCGGCGTGATGTGGTAGTCGATGTTGATCCCGAATCCTACCTGATTCGACTCGCGCCCCGACAGAGCGTTTGGGGCGCCGCCGTGCGGGTCCGTCAAGAACTGATGGAAGTATTGCACCTGGAACTGGACATCGGTAAGGGCCCGTTCGAACTCAGGATGTTCGGCAGTCCCCGTCTGCCGCCGCACCTGCAGGTCGAACGCGTTGATGCCAGCTCCGAACGAATATTGGGTACGATACACCGGTTCAGAGGACGGACTTGGCGTGTACGAGCCGAGGGACTGATATTGGGAAATTGGCCCGAGTCCGGAGAGAATATTGAACCCCCAACGGTTTCCTTCCCAGTAATCCTTTCCGTTGAGAAGACGGGGGAGGTTGAGGTGCGGCAGCGTCAGCGCCGCGTTGAACACGAAGGCTGCTCCGCCGCCCGGGGCGTAGCCGCCGAAGACGATCGCCTGCGCATCCATGCCCAGTATGGGCGTCGGTTGTGGCGGAGGATTCGGTGACGAATTGTCGCGCAGTATGGGCGGCGGTAGTGGCGTAGGACCCGCAAGTAACAAATCCTCATACTGCTTGGTTGTGGCCTTTAGATTCTCCTCATAGTCCTGGAGCAAATAAAGGCGTATATGTTCGCGCATCTCACTGGGGACTACGGCACCGGAAGCAGTTCGGTAACCACCGTAGATGACTTCGCCCGCAGGGCTCGTTTCATAACCAACAGTGTCCTTGAGTTGACGGATTGCGGCTTCGTCCTGCGTCATCACATTGTGAAGTGCCGTAAGGTCTTGGATAAACTTGGTCAAGGCATAGTCGGTGAATCGATATATTGGGTCGGACTTGTCCGTGCTTTGCTTGCCGGTCGGGTCGAGGAGACGAATCGGATTGTTGCGCGCGTATCCATAGAGTCCCGTACCGTCCAGCACGCCTTTGGGATCACACGCCGTCCAGCGACCCAGCCAGGGCGCGTAGTAACGGGCGCCGTGGTAGTAAAGGCCGCTCTCTTCATCCCGCTCCTTGCGCGTGTAGCGGTAGCGCTTGGCGCTTACCTCGATACTGCTCGAAACAGCCTCAAACGATGTGCTGCCGTACGGGTAGTATTCTTCGTACGAAATGATGGCGGCGGAAGCATCGAGTTCGAGACAGGCGGAGTCGAGATGATTGCCGAATTGAAAGCGCAGCATCGAGGTAGGGGCCCTCTGCTGTGGCGCGCTTGCATCGACGGTCTTCGTCTCCACCAGGGCCACGCGGCGCTTGTCATCCACGACGTGCAGCGTCTGCCGCTCGAGTGTGACCGTGTTTCCGTCGCTCGCATATTCCCGATAGATTTCATAGCCGCCGAGATAAATTCTTGCTTTGGTCGTGGTGCCATTCGAGGATTGCGTCACCTTGCGCGCTCTCAGTCCCGAGGCGTCGTAGACGTAGCACGTCATCTCCCCCGGATCGGTGTTCACAACTTGCTGCTGCGTGCTGGCAAGCTGGTCTTTGAAGTCCCATGACATCTGCGGCAAGTTCAGCATCTGCGTCATATTGCCGTCGGCGTCATAGGCATAAGGCTCTTTAAGCGTGCCTACCATGGTGCTCGTCAAGCGATTATTCGTGGGAGTGGCGTGCGGCTCATCATAGGCATAGGTCCGAGTCCAGTTACCGTTAGCCGCCTGATGGACAACCTTAAGAATGTTGCCCACTGCGTCGTAGGAATAATTCTCTGTGTAGTTGCGCATTGCCGCGCCATCCGTGGGCAGCGGCTGATTCATGCGCGGTGAGTCATCCCAACCGACCTGCGGCTGGGGAAGCTGGCCGATATGCTCGCGGCCGGTGGCGCTAACCAGCCGATAGATCGCGTCGTAAGTGTAGTCAGAGCTCGCGCTGACAACCTGATTGTTGAAATAGATGGTCTGCTGCGCAGCGTCAGCAATCGCTGTGATATTTCCGACCGGATCAAACACGTAGCAGAGATCTTGGAGAACGGCGTGGTCGGAAGCTCGCGTCGTTTGCAGCTCCGTCAACCGGAATGTGTCAGGATCGTAGGTGTAGCCGGTCTGCGCGCCATTCCCATAGTTGATTTGAACGCGCTGCCCGCGCGCATTGTAATCGATGCCCGTCACAAAAGTAGTGGCTGTTGCCGCACCGCGCAGTTTCACGCTCATCTGTTCGAGCTGGTTGGCTTGGTTGAAAATGGGATGCGCCACACTGCCGTCCGGTCCTGTGGCCGTGACCGGCCGGTTGAGGGCATCGAACGTACTGCTTGCAGAAAATGTCTCGCTTTGGAGCGACGGCGCGGCAGCAGCCGCGGTTTGCACAGGATCTGTCAGTGTTGCGAGCGCGGACCAATCAACCGGCTGCTGGTACTGGATCGAGAGCTGGCGCGAACTGGCGGTGAGATTACCTTGGAAATCGAATGAAACGTTAGTGACGACACCCGCTTCGTCAAAGTGCTGATAAATCATGCCGCGCAGGTTCTGCGCCTGCCCAGTTGCCAGCGCTTCTCCGTACACGCTGTATTCCGCTAGGATTTCCGCCGCGGTTCCAGACTGCACGTAGAGTTGCGTTGCGCGCTGCAACTGGTCATAGACGTAGCGGAGCTGGAACCCGCGGCTATTCCACGCCCGCATGGGCTTTCCCGCAACATTGCCCAGCATCCAGCGATCGCCGGCATCTACACTGCTCTGATGCAGCCTATCGCCGAGCATGCCGTAGTTGTACGTCATGATCTGACGGCCGAGTGCATAGGTCACTGAAAGCTGATTCCCTTGAATGTCGAACGCCAACTGGGTTGCATATTTCCCCGCCGGGCCGTTGTCCGCCACGGTAAGGAACGTCCGGCCGAGCACGTCCAGATTTGCCACTGCCGGAGTTCCCCCGTCTTGCGCTGCGAGCCAAGCGGCGCGCGTCTGCGGGTCCGAAGGCTGGGCACCGGAAGGATTAGGTGAACCTCTATCGGAGTACCACCTGCTGGTAAGGACGTTGTCGTTTGCATCCGAGCTAACTTGCTGCCAGGCATCAAACTCTACGGTGGAAAAAGTGCCATTGGGAACATCAGTCCGGATCGGACGACTGAGTGGGTCGTATTGCATGATCGGGGTGACTCCCCACTGCACCAAATCCTGCTCAGCTTCGTAACCCGGAATCGTGCTGACAAACGGCTCGTACTTCTTGACCGCGTTGCCCTTATTGTCGAACACAGTGCGGCCCGTCCCCACCCAACGGACGCTGGGAGTCGTATCCACCATGATCAGATTGCCGGAAGCATCGTGAAGCAGTTGGCCGTCGGATCCGCGTCCGGGCGCAAGGCCAGGCGGGGCCTGAGTCTTGGTTTGGATAACGCGGGCGAAGCCGTCGGAGTAAGTGAAAGTTTCCTGCCATCGCGTGCTCGCCACAGCGTGCTGTTCGCGCGCAAAGAGATGCACGTAATTCGGAAGGCCGTTCGCCGACCAATTAAAAAGGTCATATTCTAGCTTGGTAGTTGGATCGGCGGCAGGCGACGCTTCCACGCTGGTTTCATCGAGCGTGTCTCCTTCGTGCGCCCCTTCCTTTCCCATCATCGCGGTGGCCGTCACCATTCCGAGTTCGTCGAAGCGGGCGCCGGTGCGGTTCCCGTTAGCATCGGTTATCCAGTAAGGTAGCAGCGTGCGATAGTTGTACTTTGCCGTTACCGTGTTCAGAAGAGGGTCGACCGTTTCGACCATCATCAGCGAATATGGGTCATAGGTAGCTTTGGTCGTGTTGCCGAACGCATCAGCGAAGCTGACAGCCATGTAGTATCGGGTCGCATCGAAAACCGTGTAACCCGAGGGAAGCCACCATAAGGTACCGTCGTCGGTCGGCGGAAACAGTCCTGTAGCTTGGTAATCGGCCCCCTTGACGTAGCGGCCCTCATTCCGAAGCAGATTGTCATCCACGCGAGTTCCAAACACCTGAAGGAGCAAGGCCGGAGTGAACGACATCTTCAGCGTCTGGTAGAGCAAGGCGTGAGACTCGACTTGCCCTAAGGGAAGCGATCCCGAAAGATCATCCTTGTAATACAGCGAGCGCGAGCGCTCGACCAATCTTCTTTGCAAACCTGAGGCGGGGGTAGCTTCATACGGAATGTCGGTGCACCTCGGGATCGCGCTGGAAACGTCGGTCCAAGCCAGCAGGGCCGCACCGGAAGCAGCCAGTCCCGTAATTTCGTAAGTGCGATGGTCATAGGGAATGCCGAGGCGATAGAAACCCGGGTCGTCGGGTGCGTTGAAGAAGTCGGTCTCGGCATAGGTGACCAGAGTCTGGCCTTGCTCTGGAAATGCTGGCGTGCGCCGCGGATAGCCAATCGTTGCGCTCTTGGTGACGTTACCGTAAGCGTCGACCTGCAACGTCAACTGGTGGCTGATTCGCGGATCTGCCGGATTGCGCTCGTAATAGTAGGTCAGGCTCTCGCGGCCGGTCACGTAAAACGCGGCGTGAGGATTACTGGCGAAGGGTTGCAGCAGAGTGATGGTGAAGTTGTTCTCGGTAACGCTGTATGGGTTTGCGGCTTGCGGAGAGCCATCATCGGCATAAACCTCCTGCCGCAGCATCCTCCCCTTCAGTGCGCGGCAGGCCTCGCGTTCTTCCTGTCCGTTCAAGCCATCCGGAAGAGCTGTGTCCGGCAGCGCACTGGCAAGGGGATCGCCGGAAAAGTACTCATGGGCCATGTGCCGCGAGATTCTGGAACCACCGAAATATGCCCCGGTGTGGAACCACGTCTTGGTATGCGACGGCGGCACGTACAATTCCTGATCAACGCTGGCGCCGAATTCTCCTGCCCCTGCGTACTCCGCGAAGGATTCAGTATCCCACTGCTCGACCATGCCGAAGCCCCGGTATTCGCGCTCGACTCCGTCGTAGTAGCCGTGGTGGTATGCATATTTCGTGACTCGCTTGGTGTTTGTGATCAGATCGTCTGTTTCCACTTGCGCGACAACTTGCACGGGAAATGGAAGCTTAGTGACCCAGGGTGTCCCCGCCTCCTTGTCTGCTAGGTAGAACTCGGTTGAAGACGCATAGGTGATGGTCGTCTGCTTGCCCATATTGTTGATGATGGACGTAAGCAGATAAGGTTTTTGACCGCTCATGAGGTCCAGGTATTGCATCGCTTCGGTCGCAGTTCCCGGTAAGTCTGACGACCACACGATGCAAGCGGTACCATTGCCGAAAAGGTCGACCACTTCGACCGAAGACTCATCATTGAATAAGGGGAAGTCTGAAATCGTGTGCGGGGCGCTCCACGAGTTGCCGGCTTGGTTGAACCACAGGACAATCGCTTGACTCCCCAGGTAGATGATGTCGCCTGTGCCGGAACCATCCACGTCCGCCATGCGGATGCGTCTTGGATCGAAGAGATCAGGGTGGCCGAATACCGGCGCAGAGCCCATGGTGACCTTTGCGCCAAAGCGGCCGTAGCCCATGTTCGGCCAGTAGCAGACCTCTCCGTCCCGGATGCGCACGATATCCGTTAGCCCGTCACCCGTCATGTCGGCAAGGAAAATTGAGCAAGTAATATCGGCGAATACCAGGGCCGGGCCAGCATCTTCCCCCCCTGGTTTCCGGACGGTCTGGAAAGGACCAAAGCCGCTTTTCGCGAGTGAGGGATACCACAAAAAGACATCGTCTTCTGAAATCAATATGTCTGAGAAACCATCGCCGTTTACATCCACCAATCTCAGGTTGGGGTCCTGCCAGGGAATGTTGGGATTCGATTCGAAAGCCGTGAATGGTCCCCATCTCCCGTTCTCCTGCCGTTCGCAATAACCTGCCAATGGTTCGCTGAACTGCACCAGGCATTTGTCGCCATCCCCGGCCAGGTCCATGATCTGCTGGCCTGCGCTCTGCACCTCCGATAAGGATGGCTTGGAACCCACCAGTTCCATGGCAGCGAAGTTTGCATTGCCGAGATTGCTCTTATAGAACCAAGCTTGGGGGGTCTCGGCGAGAATGCCCGAGATTCCTTCACTCTTCAGATCGACCCACTGGTACTTCGCACTTTCAAGGCCGACGGGCAGATTCTCCAAACCCTCTGCATTGATAAATTGAACCTCAGGATCGATCACGGCTTGGCTGTAGCCGAATTCGAGAGCGGGAAACACTGCCTTTTGGTAGAGGCCCGTGCTGGCGTTCCTGACGTAGCCCGCCTGGGTGATCGAAATCATCTGTGACGCGATGGGACTGGCATCATATTGAAAATCGAGCGAGCGGATCAGGCAGGCTGTCTCTCCTAGCTCAGCGAATGAGTGAAACATCAGGACTCTCTGGCAGAGCCGGTATGTCCTTATCTCAAAGCAGGAACGGAAGGATGAAAATGGATCCAGACGAACAGACCAGGGTTCCACTTCGTCCGGAGTAGGATTGTTCGGATCGTGCTCCCCATAGTCGAACACCACTTCAAACGAGAATCCACCCGGCAACCCTGCCCCAGTTTTACCGTAGTAAATCCGCTTCAGATAGCAGTTGGCGGGTTTTGTGCCCGCGGCAAGCCTATTGGCTTCTTCAGGTGCCGCCGTCTCGACCCCTGTGGAATCCTCTTGCTTGTACTCGTAAGTAATCAGGTTCCCTTTGTCGTCGTAACTTTGCTCGAGGAGCCAGGTAAATACGCGAGAACTGTCCTTGGGGTCGGAAATTCGAGCGCTCGCATCCTGCCCGTAAATACTTGTGACGTTGTCTTTAGAGACGGACTTCCAGTGGATATCTGCGGTTGATTGGTTGGTCCATCGTTCAATTCTGGCAAAGAGTCCCTCCACCCTCGGCCGGTACAACTCGACATCGTAGGCTTGGCCGTTTAGAGTCGAGCTCTCGATCTTCTTTACCCAACCAGTCCCGCACTGTACCATTACAGGCACAAGATCTTCGCTGCCCGACAAAATAAAAGTGTCAGAATCTTCCGCATTCTGATATCGCGGCAACCCCTTGTCAGTTTTCCTCGTGATGGCCGGGACCGATAAGCTCCATCCCAGACCGAAGGGACCATTCCCGCTGCCCGAGTCGTAGGAGAGGGACAGCTTGGGATAGAAATCAGATCGCGACGGGGAGGTAGGAATGGGTATGCTGAACGATGCCGTACCTGTAGCAGCATTGACGTCGAATTTCTCGCCAATATCGGAGATGGCTCCGCCACTCTTCGGCAAGGAAAGCACCGGAGCATTTAGCACCCCTGCTGTCGGGGACTGCTGCGTGCCCGTCAGTGTGTCGTCGGAAGGCATGCACACCTCCTTAGGCAAAGTTAGCGGTCTCCACGGCGAGTGGCCATGGTAACGCTATTGCGAATAAGTTTCAACGTCACTTGCACGCTTATCTGGCTAGCTGCATACCCGCAGATCGAGACCTGTTTGAGCGTCAATGGTGAGCGGAATAACTCCTCTTTGCAGAAGGCCCCTTGCTCAATTCGCAAGCGCGCAAGCTGGAAAGCGGGGATCACGTGCCAACGACCTCGTCAGCAGATCGGTCCTGCGTTATCGCCTCGCGTTTGGCGATGTGGCGACGTCAGCATTCGGTCGGATGACGTCCACTCGGAGCCTGTGAGGTGATTCCGGGTTAATCGAGACTTCACGATTCTGCCTGGTAAACGCCCTTTGACGATACTAATAGGGTGCATCCCGCATAACTGTTGATAAATCCCCTTCCCACCATCAAACGCCCCGCAAGTCCGCATCGAGGAAGTTTGTGGTGGCATAGCAATCGCCGGGAAAGATCGCGAACGCCGTAGGGTAGGTCGAAGTCGCTCAACCGATGTATCGCACTCGGTAATATTAGTCGCGGCGAAGAGCTTCACGAGTGAACAACAAGGCCACGCGTGATGCCCCGTCGTCGCGCGCTCTGCCACCGCCAGCGATTCTCCCGGCCTGACCCAACCTGGAGGAAGGATCGCCAACTCCGCCAGCGAATGCCGGCCAGATTCTGGTGTCAATAGCGGCGTCAGTTTGGGCCGTTCTTCCGTGGCTGTTTTGCTTTCAACATGTTCGATGGCCTGCGTATGATCCGCACAATCGGATTGATTTCGATTTTTCGCTTGACATCTCCCTGAAAAGTTTTCTATAACCTCGCCGCCATCGTCCGCAGCGAGCGGATGCAGCGCAATAACCCAGGGAAAGCGAAGACCAACCTGAGGTGGATGACAAGTAGGGAGGCTCACATGGGTGGCGGGATCGATCGACGTGTTTTTATGAAACGGGCGGCACTCTCAGCTGCCGGTGCCGGTCTGGCGGCCTCGGCCATGGGCGCGAGGCGGGCGGTGGGTGCGAGCGACAAGATCCAGGTGGCTGTTTTCGGCACGGGACTCGAAGGCAGCTCCGTGATGGCGGAATTCCTCAAGCAGCCGGACGTGGACCTGGTGGCCGTTTGCGACGTTTACCGGCCACACCTTGAGCGGTCCTTAAAAACCACCGAGGGCAAGGCCAAAGGCTATGCCGACTTTCGGGAAGTGCTCGACCGGAAAGACATCGACGCCGTGCTGATCGCCACTCCGGATCACTGGCACGCCTTGCAGGCGGTGCTCGCCTGCCAGTCCGGCAAAGATGTATACACAGAGAAGCCCATCGCCACGACCATCGAGGCAGGCAAGCGGATGGTGGAGGCCGCGCGCAAATACAATCGCGTCGTGCAGGTCGGAACGCAGTGGCACTCCAGCGCTCACTTCCAGAAGGGAGTGCAAGTAGTGCAGGATGGTCTCATCGGCAAGGTCGACTGGGTGCGAACGTGGAACTACCTCAACATGTATCCGCAGGGCTTTGGCATCTTCGAAGACAGCGAGCCCCCTGCCGGGCTTGACTGGGACTTATGGCTTGGCCCTGCCCCCAAGGTACCCTTCAACTGGAATCGCTTCGGAGGCGAGAAGTACCTGTGGTCGACCTTCCGATACTTTTGGGATTACGCCGGCGGATGGATGACCGACTGGGGAGTCCATCTCATCAACGTCATCCAGTGGGCGATGAAGGTTGACGGGCCGAAAGCCGTTACGGCTGTCGGCGGAAAACTCTCCACTCATGACAACTGCCAGACTCCCGACACCTTGCAGGTCACTTTCGAATACCCCGGATTCCTGGCCACCTACGAGCTTAGGATGGGCAACCAGCACTCGCGGTACGGTGAACACGAATACACCGGCCGCGATTGGGACGTGCTGCGCGAATGGGCCATTGAGTTCTACGGCTCGGACGGGACGCTGACTTTTGATGAAATGGGCCTGCAGGTTCATCCGGAAAAATCGCGTTCTGGTGCGAACCTGGTGGACCGAACTCCTGCCATGGAGTTGAAGGACGCCGACGAGGGACTGTTCGAGCACGTGCGGAATTTCCTTGATTGCGTGAAGTCGCGCCAGCGGCCGGTATGTGACATCGAAATTGGCCTGCGGGCAACTAACACGTGCCACCTGGGAAACATTGCCTACCGCACTCAATCACGCGTGACCTGGGATGCGGCGGATCAAAGGCTGGTTCAAGGCTCGCCTGAAGCACGGAAACTGCTGGATGTGGAATATCGGGCACCGTGGAAACTAGTGGTGTGAAAGCTCGATGAACAGCCGCGAGCGGGTATTGGCATTTCTGGCAGGGCAGAGGGTGGACCGCCTCCCCTGCATGCCGCTCACGATGATGTTTGCTTCCGACCACATCGAAGGTCACAGGGCGGCGAATTGCACAGTCTCGTTCAGGGCGTGAAATCGGTCAAGTAAAACGTGACATCCTGCAAGCGTGGTTCGGCGCCGCGATGGTAGCCCGACTTGGGGGGCCAGAAACAGGGCGTTAAGGCTCAGGAGGAAGCTGGCAGTGGCTTCCGGCTGGAGGATCTCATGCTCATCACGCAGTCCCCCATCCGCTTGCTGCTTGGGCAGCGATTCCACCGCCGCCTGTTCAGAAACCTTCACCAAGTCCAGGTAGATATCGTTCCCGATCGGACCGGTCTCTTCCTCTGGCCGGGCCAATGGCAGTGACGCTGATATTCCCAAAATGCTCAGATATCGGCTACGGTCCATACAGCTTCTCCGGTTCTCTTCCTGCCCCGGGCGGTAATGTACACCTGAGCGCCTCCGCGTGCAATGCTGCAGCTTGGTTCGGCGGGTAGCCGACCATGCGACCAAGTGACGGGAAATCGGTTAAGACTACGCCCTTGATCGCGGGTAATGGCCGGTAGCGTCCCCGCGGCTTGCTGCGGCTTGCTGCTTGCGGCGCGGAGCAAATTGGACATATTATGGCTCGACGCAGAAGGGTCTTGCGTGGGGGAGAAGCCGATGAGTTCACGACGTAAGTTTATTCGAGACGCCGGGTTGGCGACTATCGCGGCGCCGCTGATTATTACGGGGAGCGCCCTTGGCCGGGGCGGAGCTATGCCGCCAAGCGATCGGATTTCCATGGCCTGCATCGGTCTGGGCTGGATGGGTTACGACGGCCACCTGACGGAATTTCTGAGATTAAAGGACGTGCGCATTGTCGCGGTGTGCGACCTGGATGAGGGCCACCTGACACGCGGGAAGGCGTTCGTGGACACCGAGTACGGCGACCAGGGTTGCGCGGCCTACCATGCCTTTGAAGAGGTGCTGATGGGGCGCGACGTGGACGCGGTCAGCATCGCGTTGCCAGACCACTGGCACGGCATCGTGGCAACCCAGGCCGCTCGTGCCAAAAAGGATATCTACTGTGAGAAGCCTCTCGCCCACAACTTCCGCGAGGGTCTCGCCATGGTCGAGGAGAGCGAACGCCAGGGCCGGGTGTGGCAGACCGGCAGTTGGCAGCGGTCGGTCGAGAACTTTCGACATGCCTGCGAACTGGTGCGGAACGGCCGTATCGGAAAAGTCTCGGCGATCGAGGTGGGACTGCCGTCGGGCTTTTACGAAGTGAAGGACAAGTCAAAGCTCGAAATCACCGACCCGCCGCCGACCATACACTACGACCGCTGGCTCGGCCCCGCGGCCGAAATGCCGTACCGCGAGGCGTGTGTCCATATTAACTGGCGCTGGAACCTCAACTATGGCGGCGGCCAGTTGATGGATTGGGTCGGGCACCACGTCGATATCGCCCACTGGGGGATGGGTTGGGATGCGAGTGGTCCCGTCTCCGTGGAAGGTGTTGGCGAATACCCGCCGCACACCGATCCTTTTAACGCGGCCACACGTTACAAGGTGCAGGCCGTCTACCCCGATGGGACACCGATGACCATCGCGGGCGGCTACGATGAAATCAAAAGCGGCACGAAATGGATTGGCGACAAGGGGTGGGTCAGGGTAGACCGCGGTAAGATCGACGCCGAGCCCAACTCGCTGCTCACGGAGCAGATCGGCGATAGCGAGACGAAGCTGAAGGTCAGCCCCGGTCATTACCGCGAATTCATCGATTGCGTCCGCACGCGCGAAAAGACGCTGACGCCGGCTCGCGTGGCGCTGCATTCCGCCACGCCCGGGTGGCTCGGGCAGATCGCCATGCTCACCGGGCGCAAGATCCGGTGGAATCCGGACAAGATGGAGATTGTCGGCGATGACGAGTCGGCGAAACTGTTGGGCCGCCAAATGCGTGCGCCTTACCACCTGGGCTGATGCGTCCCGCGGCGGAGAAAGCGGCCGCCCCGCGAGCTCTCAACTCGCCTCTGCAAGATCGCACAGCAGAGTTTGAAGGGCGCGGACCCTGTCCGGTGCTGTCAACGTAGGGGTAGAGGTTTTCGCCTTTTCTGGAATACCTGCCCTTTTTCCTGTTTCTTTCGTTGGCTTGCAGGGCTGCGGGGGACGAGCGCAGCGAGTCCACAGAAGTGAGAGCTGTCTTCTGGATTCTTGCTTCCCCCACACCGCGTGGGCATCACATCTCCTTCGGAGATAAGGAGGTCTACTGGATAAGGACCCAGTAGACTTTCTCCTTTCGCTATTTCGCTATTTATTCGCCTGTACAGGAACGTATTAAGTTTAGGCAGGACCTTCCCCTTGCGCGTTTCAAGCGCGGGTCAGGAAAAACCGCAAAATCACCCGTATGGTTGCCGCAACGGAGAAGCCTTAGCCTGCTTTATTCGTGAACGGGCTATGAGAGGTGAGGTTGAGTCATTTTGTGCACCGTTGAGACAAGTCGCGCCTGGCTGGAGACGGCTTTGAGGCCACGTGTCTTGTTAGAGGGCAGGAGGGAGGTAGGAGTGTTACGGATTCCAAGGACACTTCAGCGAAGTCGGCAGGGTGGGGTTTGTCCAGCATGATCATTGCTAACAGAGACGGGCTATCCGCTCAAGGTGCCGAAGCTGAGGGCGATCTGGCGGAAGCTGGCGAGAAAGGGGAACGAGACGGGAAGATGAACCACCACCCGGCGCACCGAGACCACCACGTGAGCGCCCAGCTTGAGCAACCGCTCTCGCAGGGTCCACACCTGCGCTCGCGCGCAAGCCGTGCGTGCCGCCCGCAGTCGCAACTCCTGCATCAGCACGTAGGCCGCAGCCGTCATCAGCACCCGGAACTGGTTGGCCCAGAACTTGGTGCAACTGGTGCGGTCGATCTCCAAGCCGTGGTGCAGTTCCTTGAGGCGATTCTCGATGTCGCCGCGTTGGCAGTAAACCTGCTCATAAATCCACGAGGTGGTGGGCATCATTGGCCGGAACGGCGCGGGCAAGAGTACCTTATTGAAAAGTTCTGGCACGTGTCACCAAGCCCACCTGTGGATATGCCAGGATTCACGGGCGTATTGGCTCTTTGCTCGAAGTTGGCACGGGCTTCCACCCGGAGTTGACGGGCCGCGATAACGTTTACCTGAGCGGCGCCATCCTGGGCATGCGCAAGAAGGAGATTGAGCGCAAGTTCGATGAAATAGTGACCTTCTCCGAAGTTGAGAAGTTTGATCCACATGCCCCGCAAGTATTACAGCAGCGCATGAATGTAGACTGGCCTTTTCGGTAGCAGCGCATTTGGATACAGAGATTCTGCTCGTGGACGCATCCCAAATCTGCAAACGGAGAGAATGCAGCCCTCGAAGCCAAGAGGTTCCTGGTAACACGTTTTGCTATTCGCAAAGTGCGGCTGGAAGAGAAAGAGGCTGTCTGGGGAACTTTCAGCTCCGATGAGCTCGATGAGATCAAGCAGTTCGCGTCGTACAACTACACCGACGATGTCGCGGAGCAGCTATATCTCTGGACCGTACTTTACTCAGGAAAGTAGAGGGCCTAGTGCCCACCCAAACGCGTTTTGTGTGTTTTGGGTGGGATAGCACGTCTCCGCCGGCTTGGTATCATCGAACTAAGGCCGACGCCCCTTTGTTCGCGCAGCGCCTATCGTGCCATCACCATGAGCCCCACTTCACAAGCCGTTGCTCCGGTTTCTTTCGCCGCTTCTCGCAACGAAGAAGCGCCACACTCACTGCACGCGCCTCCACCGGGGTCCCCGCCGCGCCCGCTTTTGGCGCGGTGGGGT
>CAWIUZ010000249.1:0-12335 GCA_963838915.1 uncultured Acidobacteriota bacterium | reverse complement strand
GCGGCGGCGGGGTCTTCGGCAGTGCCACCGCCGCGAGCGGCAACACGAGCGGCGTCTTCGGTCAGAGTTCCAGCCCGAATGGCAACGGGGTCCGCGGGATCAATAATTCCACCACGGGGTTTTCACCCGGAGTTATGGGCGTTACGAATAGCGGGACCAGCGCTGGTATCTACGGATACAACGCCACCACCTCCGGCTACGGCAGCGCAGTCCAAGGACAGATAGAGGCCAGTCCCGGCGGAGCTGCGGGCGTTTTTGTTGCCCACGGTGGGGTCGGATTGATTCTGAACGGCCTCTCAGGCAAAGGTAATCTTGCCCAGATGTTCAGCGTTGACGCCAGCGGCAATGGTTTCTATCGCGGGCAATCTCACTGTGACCGGCAAGCTAACCAAAGGCAGCGGCTCATTCAAGATTGACCATCCGCTTGATCCGGCGAATTGCAACCAGATGCCGCTGTCTTCACAGATCCGTCCGATCTGCGGCAAGGGGTCCAAAGCGTTTGAAGAGGTGGTTCCTACAGTGGTGCAAACAATGCAGGGCACCTTGCCGGCCTGCCGGTCGAGGGCGATTTGAGCCGCAAGAGCCTCTGGGCACAGGGCCAGGTTGGCGTCAACATCGATGTACCGTAGGTTTTGGTCTCCAAGCCCGGCGATTTTCACGGCCTTTTCAATCGATGAGTGCGCCTGCGGCGAAGCATAGGCAATCAGATCGCCTCGACAACCTTGCTTGTTGCTGGCATAGCCGGTCGCACGCTCGCGCGCCGCAAGAACCGCGCACAGAGTAGCGCTGGAAGCGCTGTCCTGAATCACTCCACCGCCTGTCGCCGAGGAGAGGAATTTCTCCGGCAATCCTAACATCTGGACGAGCCAGTCGAGCACGTGAGTCTCAAGTTCCGTGGCGGCGGGGCTGGTGGCCCACAGCATCCCCTGGATTCCCAGGCCGGACGACAGCAGGTCGCCGAGGATGGCGGGCGCGGAAGCATTGCAGGGAAAGAAGGCGAAGAAATTGGGTGACTGCCAGTGCGTTATTCCTGGCAGAATCAGCTTCTCGACGTCGCGCAGCAGGGACTCGAACTGCTCACCTTGCATCGGCGCTTCTGCGGGAAGCGAAGCACGAATCTCACCCGGCTGAACTTGCGACAGCACTGGGAAAGACTCGATGCGCTCATAATAATCCGCGATCCAGTCGATTACCGCCCGGCCATTTCGGCGGAACTCCTCGATGCTCATGTGGTAGCTTTTCTCGTTCGACATCCTCCACTCCTTCGTCCGTTTCCCCTGGTCAGTCGCCCGCACCGGCAGTCCTTGGAGTATACAACACCCGCACTGTTTCCGGTCCCAGTCCCAACAGGCTCATCGATGAGTTGCATTACCGGCGCTCGCTGCCTATCATAGTTGAGTAAGAACCTTCTGCAGGGCTAACTGCAAAATCACACGCTGAGGTTCCCATGATTCTCCCTCTCACCCCGGTGCGGCTGAAACGGCATGCGGCAAAGGTATTCGGCAACAAAGTTGGCGTGGTCTGCGATCAGCAGCGATTTACCTACCGCCAATTCAATGAGCGCTGTGACCGGCTTTCGAACGCCCTGTTGAAGCTCGGAATCCAGAAGGGTGAGCGTGTTGCCTACCTGAGCTTTAATTGCCACCGGTTGCTCGAAGCGTACTTTGGAGTGCCGCAGATCGGCGCGATTCTTTTGCCCCTGAACATCCGGTTAAGCCCCGAAGAACTCGTTTACATTCTGAACGACGCTCAGCCGCGAGTTTTGTTCTTCGATCCGGAATTCATTCCCCTGGTGGACGCGCTAAGGGCGAAAGTGAAGGCCATTGAGTACTACGTCCCTTTGAGGGACGCCAAGCCAGCGTGGGCGTACCCCGGGCTCTACGACGAACTGCTTGCCGAGGCGGAGCCTGCGGAAATTGACTACCGTGGGATTGATGAAAACTCCGTGGCCGAGCTTTTTTACACCAGTGGCACCACTGCGTATCCCAAAGGGGTCATGCTGACGCACCGCAACCTCCATCTGCATGCCCTCTATACGGCGGTGGCGTTGAACGGAGATGACAGCGAGGTCCACCTTTACACTGTTCCGCTGTTCCACGTCAACAGTTGGGGCGCTCCGCACATCATCACCCTCGGCGGTGGCCGGCACGTCATGATCAAGAAGTTTGACCCGCTTACCGTGATGGAGTTGATCCAGCGCGAGCGCGTTACCCGTCTCCAGGTTGTGGCTACGATGGTCATCGCCATGCTCAATCACCCGGATTTTTCGAAATATGACTTGAGCAGCGTGAAGGAAATCATGATGGGCGGAGCGCCAACCAGTACGGCGCTCGTCCGCGAGACGGAGCGGCGAATGCCAGGCTGCCGGGCCATCGGCGGTTACGGCCTGACCGAGACTTCGCCGGTCCTCACGCTGGCGCGCCGGAAGGCGCATTGCGCGGGCGACCCGGAGGAATTACAGATAGCCCGCCAAGCTACAGCAGGGTATACTTTCGCAGGCTCGGAAATCCGCGTGGTGACGCAGGAAGGGCGGGACGTGAAACCGGACGCAGCGGAGGTTGGAGAGGTGGTGGTGCGCGGCGACGTAGTGATGGAGGGTTATTGGCGGCAACCGGAGGCCACTGCCAACGTCATCCACGACGGCTGGTTTCATACCGGCGACTTGGCCACCATTGATGAGGAAGGTTACATCCTCATTGTGGATCGCGGCAAAGACATGATCCTGAGCGGCGGCGAGAATATCGCCTCGGCGGAAATCGAACGAGTCATCTACGGCCATCCGGCCGTCATGGAGTGCGCAGTGGTCGCCGTTCCCGACGACGCCTGGGGCGAGGTGCCCAAGGCGATCGTCACGCTCAAACCCGGACAGCAAGCCGCCGACACGGAAATCATCGCGCACTGCCGCCAGCACTTGGCAGCCTTCAAGGCGCCTAAAACGGTGGAAATCGTGGAGAGCCTCCCCAAAGGCGGCACGGGAAAAATCCTCAAGCGTGTGCTGCGCGAAAAATACTGGCAGGGCCGCCAGCGGCGCGTGCAGTGAGTTGTCGCGATCACACTTGACACGTGCAGCTGTATGTATGGTACTGTACATACAGACGCTTCGATTCGAGTGGAGCAAGGCGAAGAACGAGGCCAACAGGGCGAAACATGGCATTGACTTCGACACCGCTCAACTCGTTTTCGATGATCCCTTCTGTGTCACGTTCGTTGAGCGTTTGAGTGACGGCGAGGAACGATGGCACGCCATCGGATCCATCCAAGACGTTATAGTTCTTGTTGTGGTCCATACCTATTGGCAAGAGGGTTCGGAGGAAGTAATCCGCATTATCTCGGCTCGCCGCGCCACCGGACGGGAAAGGAAACTGTATGCCCAGGCTATCAGAGAAGAAACGTAAACAACTCGCAGCCATCGCGAACCGGCCGGATACGGAAATCGATCTCTCTGACATCCCCGAGATTTTGCACATACCGGCCGACGCAGTGATCGGCAGGTTTTACCGCCCCAGGAAAACTAGCGTAACCATTCGGCTTGATGCCGATGTGGTAGCGTGGCTTAAGGCACCAGGCGGCGGTTATCAGACTCGGATTAACGCCTATCTCCGCTACCTGATGCGGAAGAATCGAAGCCGGG
This sequence comes from uncultured Acidobacteriota bacterium, assembly GCA_963838915.1. Lineage (GTDB taxonomy): Bacteria > Acidobacteriota > Terriglobia > UBA7540 > UBA7540 > CAVROP01. Next base: position 8,704 of record CAWIUZ010000249.1, on the reverse strand, counting down.
AATTCCCGATACGGGCACCACGTTAACCAGTGGCATTGGAGTCTCAAGTCAGCGGAGAGATCGCGCGCAGTCCCTCAGCGATGGCGCGCCCGATATTGGCGATGAGGTCCGGCCTGCCATTTACCGCATAAACGCGGGGCGTCATCGCCCAAATCTCGCGTATGATGCGGCGCGGGACGAACTCGGTTTCACTTCCGCGTTTCTCCAACTCCGCCGTCAGCATTGGCAGGACCTTATCGCTGAGGCGCAAGGCCGTGTCCACCACAAACAGAGATAGATCGGGCCGAAGCAGCCACACCCGCTCGAAAAAAGCGGCCACTTCACCGGTGGAGAGGTTTTTGGGAGGAGAGGACTTCAGCTCAACGTAGACCAGCTTGCCTTCTGCCGCCGCCACTACGTCCAAGTCGCCGCCCACGCCCCGCGCGTGAAGCCTCACGCCCGACGCCACATCGAAGCCGAGCCTGCGATTGAGTTCGCGCGCCACGTACCACTCGAGTGTTCCGCCGAAGCTTTTAGCGGGCCGGAGCAGCCTGTAACGGCCCCTCGTTAGCCGCTCCGCCAGTCCCAAATCGACCAGAGACTCAGCGCACGCCTTGGCCTGCGCCGCCTCAAGGTATTGGGTCGCCTCGACCGGCGCAAACCCCTGCGCCTTCTGAATCGCCCCACGGAGGAAGAGGCGAAAGGCATAATGACGAAGCTGCTTCGCCAGTCGCTCGACAGTCGTTTCGTCCAGATTCTCGCTGAACGGCACGTCGAGTTTGGCCTGCGAAGGTCGAAAACCCCGCCGAACCAGCATGGCCAGGGCTTCGTTGCGGGGTAGCGCGCCGTGTTGACTGCTCGAGGGACTGTCAGCCGCTGCCGCCAACTCGATCTCACGCGCGGTGGGCAGTTTTCGCATACCCATACTTCGCTCAGGACGATGGAAAGGCGCGGTTGAACTCCAGTCTATCCTTCGTTGCGGTAATCGAGCGCCGCAACCATTGGCCGGGCGTCGCGCCAATTGGCTTCAACTTTAACGTAGAGTTCGAGGAAGACTTTGGGCGGGAACAATCGCTCCAGTTCCCGGCGTGCCTCGGTGCCAATCTGCTTCAGCATCTCGCCTCCCGAGCCGATAATGATTGGCTTTTGCGACTCGCGTTCGACCACAATACTTGCCTGAATGCGCGTGATGTTTTCGCCCTCCTCGAAGTCGTCGATGATGACGGCGGTCGCGTAGGGGAGTTCCTGCCGAGTGTGGAGGATGATCTTCTCTCGAATGATTTCCGATACCAGAAAGCGTTCCGGCTGATCGGTGTACATTTCGGGCGGGAAGTAGTGCGGACCCTCAGGCAGCAGCCTCACGACGGCGTCCAAAAGCTCCGTCAACCCTTCGCCCTTGAGAGCTGAGACCGGTATGATCTCCTCGAAATTATACAGCCCGGAGTAGAGCTGCATGAGAGGCAAGAGTTTCGGCTTTCTGATTCGATCGATTTTGTTGAGCGCCAGGATGGCCCGCGGCGCGTACTCTTTCAAGAGGCCCACGGCAAACTCGTCTCCATGCCCGTAGCGCTCCGAGGCGTCGACAATCAGGATCGCCAGGTCCCGTTCCGCAAGCGCCTGACGAACGAAGCTCATCATTTGTTCATTAAGGCGGGAATGCGGGCGATGAATGCCGGGCGTGTCCATGAGCACGATCTGCGCAGGGGGACGATTGACGATTCCCAGAATTCGGTTGCGTGTGGTTTGCGGCACCGCGGTGACGATGGAGACTTTGGTACCAACCAGCGCATTCACTAACGTGCTTTTGCCGGCGTTGGGCCTTCCGACAACTGCCACGAAACCGGATTTAGTGGGCTCCGCCATGATTGGTAGCACCCTTGGTGTCTGGTGGAGGCACGATCACGCGGACCTTCAAAACGGTCCGCTTGTTGGCTTCCAGGACTTCGATGGTTACCCCGTCAGCCTGCACCTTCTCTTCCGGAACAGGCACGTGGCCCAGATGAGCAAGCACCAGTCCTGCCACTGTGGAGTAGCCCGGAGCCTGGAGCGGGATATGCAATTCCTCGCCAAGCTGCGACAAGTCAGTGTGGCCTGAAACGAGGTAGGTATTCTCCGCTTCCTTCACGATATCCTGTGCGTGGGGCTCGAACTCATCCTTGATTTCGCCCACGATCTCTTCCAGCATGTCCTCGATCGTCACAAGGCCCGCCACGCTGCCATACTCGTCGATGACGATCGCCATCTGAACGGTGGATTTTTGTAATTCCTTCATCAAGTCCTTGATATGCCGGGTCTCCGGCACGAAGGGGACAGGCCTGACCAGGCTGCGAATTGTGATCCTCGACTGTTCTTCGGGAGGCAACTCCATCAGATCGCGAACGTTGACAATGCCTTCGATGCGGTCCATCTGACTATTATAAACGGGGTACCGGGTCAGCCGCTTTTCCCGGAACAGCTTGCGCAGGTCTTCGAGAGAAGCGTTCACGTCGATGGCGGCGATTTCCGTGCGAGGCGTCATAACCTCGCGCACCAGCTTGTCGCTGAATTCCACCACCGACTGCACGAGCTCCGCCTCGCCTTTTTCGATCAGGCCATCTTGCTGTCCGACCTCGATGAATTCCTGCAGATTTTCCGCCGGAGTGGGAGGCTCGGGCTCCTGCTCCGTGGATTCCAGCAGGCGGCTCATGGTGGTGGAAATGAGAATCAGAAAAGTAAGCGGCAGAGCCAAATAAACCAGCCGCCGCACCGCGGGCATCCAGTGCTCAAGGATGACCTCCGGCTCGTCGTGGCGCGCCACCAGAAGGAAAGGGATGAGTTGGTCGGCAATGGCAACCGCGGTCAATACGATGACCAACGCGGCGCCCACGTTTCCCCAAAAATGGTCCGGCCTGCGCAAAACCAGCAGCGCGGTTACGCCGACGGCAAACAGGTGCATCGCGGCGCCGTGCAGGGCTGAGATCGAGACGCCCACGCGCTCCCGGTCGATCGTGATGCGCCCCGGCTCGGGAGGCCGAAACAACTTCCTGGCGCTCATCACGGTCAGCCGGCGCATCAGCAGCCTCAAATACGAGGCCACCGCGCCGGCCACCAGCAGGACCGCCAGCACCACCAGCCACGCAATGGTGATCAGGATCGTATTAAGGTCCATCACTCTCCCGAAATGCCCAGCCGGGTTCGGAGTGCAAGCTCGAGGCGAACCATCTCACCCTGATCGGATTCGTGATCGTAGCCCACGAGGTGCAGAAGGCCGTGCAGGATAAGCCAGCGGATTTCATTCAGGGTTGAGTGCCCTTCCTGGCGCGCGTTTCGTCTGGCTGTCTCGACGGATATGACGATGTCGCCGAGATGGTTCTTGAACTCTGACTCTCGCCGCGCATTGGCGCTCCTGCACGCTTGCCTGTGCCGGGCGCCGCTACTCCTGGTTCGCGAGTGGGCCCGCTGCTCGGGAGCGTCCCACGGAAATGACAACACATCCGTGGCACGATCCTTTCCCCGGTAGAGCGCATTCAAGCGCCTGATCTCCCGATCGCTCACCAAGCACACGTTGCAATCGCGCCTGCCGAGTCCGAGCGCTCGCCTGAGCTCACCCACATATTCGCTCAATCGTGAAGTGTTGACAATGTGTTTGTCTTGCAGATTAAGAATCACCGGATCGGTTGTGGTTCTTGCTGTTGTTCCCGCTCGCGGCGCGGGCCTGATCGTATTCCTCGTAGGCACGGATGATGCGCTGCACCAGGGTGTGCCGCACCACATCCCGCTCCGTGAAATACACAAAATTGATTCCCGGCACTCGCGACACCACATCGATCGCCTCGACCAGGCCGGAACGCCTGCCGTCCGGCAGATCAATCTGCGTGATGTCGCCGGTAACCACCGCTTTCGAGTTGAATCCAAGACGCGTCAGGAACATCTTCATCTGCTCGCTGGTGGTGTTCTGGGCCTCGTCGAGAATCACGAAAGCGTCGTTCAACGTGCGGCCGCGCATGAAAGCAATGGGCGCGATCTCGATGATGCCTTTCTCGATGTAGCGTTCCACTCTGTCCGGGTCCAGCACGTCGTAGAGCGCATCGTACAGCGGGCGCAAGTAGGGGTTCACTTTTTCCTGGATGGTGCCTGGGAGAAATCCCAGGCGCTCACCCGCTTCCACTGCGGGCCGCGCCAGGATGATGCGGCTCACTTCTTTGCCGAGCAGCGCATCAACGGCCATGGCCACTGCCAGGTAAGTCTTTCCCGTCCCCGAAGGGCCGATTCCGAACACCATGTCGTGGCGCTCGATCGCGTCCACGTAAGTACGCTGGTTGAGGCTCTTGGGCGTGATGGATTTCTTGCCAAAGGTCCGCGGGCGGCCGGCTTCGGCAAGGCCCTTGAGCGTGGCTTCAGGATCCTGCCCAGCAATGCGAAGGAAGGATTCGACCTCCGAGCTGTCAAATCGCGACCCGGATTCCACCAGGTCCGCATATTCTTGCAGAAGCTTCTGCGCGCGCCGCACCTCGCTGTCCCCGCCTTCGATCTCGAGCGCGTCCTCACCTAGTTGTACTGAAACGTTAAAGGACTTTTCCAGTAAGCGCAGATTCCCGTCGTGCGTGCCTACGAGCTCTTCCACTCCGTTCGGAACCTTCACACTCGTCTTCATTTATTGTGCATGCCTCACACCCTCCTAAATGGAAGAAGCATCATCCTGCGGTGTTCGGAGGACGCGCCGAGAACCGGCGTTGGGGAGAGAGGGTTTACTTCTCATCAACTCATTAACAATTTAGCCTTGCGGGCGTCTATTGTCAAGTTGATGCGGAGAATCCAACTTGGGTGCACGCGAGGGCTACTTCTTTGCGGCGTTGGCAGGCGCAGGTTCGAGGAGTTGCTCCTTACGGTAAACCAAGGCGTTGGTGTCGTAGGCGGCAATTTCAAAGCCGTGGCCGTGGGTGATGGCGTCGCAGGGGCATGCTTCCACACAATAGCCGCAGAAGATGCACCGGTTGTAGTCGATGTTGTACACCTTCGCGTAACGCTCCGCCGCACTGATGCGGTGGTCGCCCGTATTCTCGGCCGCTTCGATGTAGATGCAGTTGGCCGGGCAAGCCGCCGCGCAAAGGAAACAGGCGACGCATTTCTCGAGTCCGTTCTCGTCGCGCTTCAAAACGTGCAGGCCACGGTAACGGTCTTCAAAATGCACCGGCTCGTCCGGGTAGTTCTCGGTTACCGTGGGCCGAAGCATGGTCTTGAAGGTGATGGAAAACCCCTTGGCCAGAGCCGCAGCGGAATCCGCGATTTCTTTGAGTATGTTTGGCATCGCCCTTCAACTTCCAGTATAACGGACGGTCAGCGGAAAGTCGAGGAGTCGCGAGTCAAAAGTCGAGAGTCGAAAGTCAAGAGTCAAAACGTGCCTCTCTGGGATCTGTTTTCGAGGTTTAACCGTCGACTTTCGACTGTCGACTTTTGACTAAGCAGCATGACTAAAGCTGATACAATTGAATCGTCAAGCGCAACGTAGGGATCCGAGGGAGGAGCTATGAGAAGCTCAAAACTCATCCTGATTGCGGCGGCAGTCCTTGTTTATTCATCCCTGTCTTTTTCGGCGGACGATACGATCACGCTGCCCGCCGGCAGCGAGATCCAGGTACAACTGATCACCACGCTCAGCTCGAAGACCAACGAGGCGGGCGATATGTGGTCGGCCAAGGTTGTGGAGCCCATTTTCCTGAAGGGCAAGGAAGTCTTCCCGGAAGGCAGCTTCGTGGACGGCCACATCACATATCTGAAGGGTCCCGGTCATGCAAAAGGCAGAGGTGAAATGCGGCTGGTCGTCGACTCGATCGCCAATCCTGAGGGCGCCAAGTACAACATCGTGGCGAGTCTCAAGGATGCCGAGGGCGCGGATGTGAAGGATCAAGAGGGCACACTGCAGGGGCCCGGGAAAGACGGGAAAGGGACGGCCGTGGAAACCGGCATCGGCGCGGCAGCGGGCGCGACCGTGGGAGTGATCGCTCACGGCGGCACCGGCGCGCTCTACGGAGCAGGGATTGGCGCGGCAGCCGGGCTCATTCACGGCACCCTCAAGAAAGGCAAGGACATCATAGTTCCGGCGGGCCTTGAGATGACCTTCGTCATTTCTCGCGATACCACGGCGAGAAGAGCGGCGGTTGGCAGATAGGCAGATGGGCAGGTCGGCAGGTGGGCGCATGGTTGACGTCCGGTAGTGTTGTCACCCCCGCGAAAGCGGGGGTCGATTGTCCGTCCGGCACAATGGGTTCCTGCTTGCGCGGGAATGACGCGATGGCCGAGAGAGCGAAACCAGGAATGACAAGAAGCGGGGCGACGATATGAGCAAAGCAAGAATCGCGGTGGGACTCGCGGCGCTGCTCGTCAGCGCTGCACTCTGCGTTGCGGCGGAGGATGCGATTACGCTCATTGCGGGGAGAGAACTGCATGTGCAGTTCATCACCGAACTCAGCTCAAAAGCCAATGAGACCGGCGACATGTGGACCGGCAAGGTTGTGGAACCGGTATTCGGCCATGGGGGTGAAATCGTTCCCGACGGCAGTACCGTTGATGGTCACATCACGTTTGTGAACCCGCCGGAGCAAGCCAAAGGCAAGGGAAAGGATAAAGAGAAGGGCGATTTTCTGCTTATCGCAGACTCTATCTCGACTCCCGGCGGCACGAAGTACAACATCGGCGCAACCGCTCCGGCTGCGGGCGGCGCGCCGTCTAAAGATCAGGCCGCCGGCGGCCTAAACGCCCTGGCGAGCAAATTCTCCACCAAGAAAGGCAAGAACATTACTATCGCTGCGGGGACTGAGGTGACCTTCGAGATTACTCACGACACGGTGGCCACGAAAGTGCCGGTGAAGCAGTAGGCAGGTCGGCAGTGGGCAGGTCGGCAGGTGGGCAGATGGGCCGCTCGGGGAACTGGCAGGAGTGAAGGTTCTCGAGTCACGACCCAGAGGCAGGGGGGGAGACGGCCGCTCCCGATGTATTCGATTGCCTACATATCTAGCGTACCATTTACCGAACTGGCCATCTGCCTACCTGCCCACCTGCCCATCTGCCTACCCGCCTACCTGCCTTTTGACTCCTGACTCCTCTTCCTCTCGATATCGTCCACAATCTGCTTGCCGTGGAACCGGCCGTTTTCAATGAAGATCTCGTTGGTATCCATTCCGGCGATGATCACGCCGGCGAGGTACAGGCCTGACACGTTGGTTTCGCGCGTCTCCGTGCTGCATTCGGGGCGGCAGGTGTTCGGGTCAATCCGCACGCCGGCGCTGCGCAGGAAGTCGAAGTCGGGATGATAACCGGTGAGGGCGAAAACGAAGTCATTTTCGAAGCGTGATGTTTCGCCGTCGGAGTTGCGCACCACAATCCAGTCCTGCTCAATGTCAGTCAAAACACTACCGAACTGAGCGCGGACTGATCCTTCCTTGATCCGGTTCTCGAGATCGGGCCTGATCCAATACTTGATATGCCGGCTCAGTTCGCGCTCGCGCACCACCAGCGTGACCTCGGCGCCGTAACGGTAGAGATCGAGCGCCGCAATCGCCGCAGAATTGCCGCCGCCGACAACGGCCACCCGCCGCCCAAAAAACTGGTGCGGCTCGCGGTAGTAATGCGACACCTTCGGCAGATCCTCTCCGGGCACATTCATCAGGTTGGGAAGATCGTAATAGCCCGTGGCCAGCACCACGTTGCGCGAGTGGTATTTGCAGTGCTGCCCGCCGCGCTGGCCGGTGTCAATCGCGAAACCGCCGTCTTCTTTCCTGACCTGCGTTACGCGCTCTTCATAGTGGATGGGCAATTTGTAATGGTCTGCCACACGGCGGTAGTACTCGAGCGCCTCGGCCCGCGCCGGCTTGATATTCACACTCACAAAAGGCAAGTCGCCAATCTCGAGCAGTTCGCGCGTAGTGAAAAAGGTCATGTTGGGCGGATAATGAAACAATGAGTTCACCAGGCAGCCCTTCTCCAGTATCAGCAGCTTCAGATCGGCCCGCTGCGCTTCGATGCCGCAAGCCAGCCCCGTTGGGCCGGCGCCCACCACGAGTACGTCAAATAGGTCGTTCATTCCTGTCAGTTCCTCCCTGCATTGAAGGTAGGCAGTCGGTGGCCTGCACAGGCATTTCAAATGGCAAAAGGCAAATGGCAAAATTCAAATGGTTTGAAATTTGACATTTCGGAAATCGAAAACCATTTGCCATTTGACCTTTGCCATTTGCCATTTGAATTCGCTCTTTCGTTCCGCGCCCTGCCGCCTGCCTACTGTGTTTCTCCTTCCGACCCTTTTAACAGTCGGTTCAGGTCCTGCCTGAATCGCTCATATGCGGCCAGCATCTCCGTCGTGGCGGGCACGGATTCGCTCTTCCAGGTAAAGGCCTTGCCCCCGGCCCGATCCACCAGCATGGCGATTCCTTCTCCGACATGATACCCCACTTGGCCGAAGAGCTTTACCATTCCTTCGCTGATCTCGAGCAGGGCGACGAATCCCTCCCGTTCTACCGCCAGGTAACGCGCATAACGCTCGAACGTCACGAACTTGAAGCCCGCTTGCAGGAGCGACTCAAGGGTGGAGACTTGGTCCGGACTTAGTCCGGATGGTTGTCCGTTCAGCGTCATCGGCCTACCTCAGCCATCCTTTGTTTTCATAGACATTCTCGCTTTGTTCGCCGAATATCCGCGATCAGCCGTCAGGTCTCAGCTCTACGTGGGTTGGCGGAAACCCCGACGTCTGGGG
>CAWIUZ010000248.1:0-22535 GCA_963838915.1 uncultured Acidobacteriota bacterium | reverse complement strand
CCATGTTTGTTTGTAGAGAGAACGCGCGATAGTGGAGTTGGTTGAGACCTGAATTTGTTCCTGCCGCCTGGCGCTGCCCAAGCCCCGGCCCTTGCTAGCTTGGTAAGACCGACCTATGCTTGATCCTTGTGGGAACAGACGGACAGAGCAGCTCGAGGACTGAGGACGCCAAGGGCGGCAGGCCGCGCGACCCCCTCACCCGTTCCGCCCCGGCTGATGAAAACGCCGGCTGCGGGCCACCCTCTCCCCCAAGGGGGAGAGGGCTTGAACTTGAAGATGAGGTGAGGCTTCGAAATCTGCCCGAATCGCGATGAGGAACCGGACAGAAAGCAAAAACCGCTCGCCCGAAGGCGCAACGCCACGGGCGCCGGCCAGCGCCACCGTGATTGATCCCGTCTGCGGAATGGAGATCAGACGCGCGGATGCGGTGGGCAGTTACGTGCACGAGGGGAAGGAATACTTCTTCTGTCATCCTTCCTGCCTGGAGAATTTCCGGGCTAATCCGGGTCGATATCTGAGTCCCAGTCGGACTGATCCGGCCTCAGCAGAGAGCGCAGGGACTGATGAGGGAACTGGGACGCAGAACGAACTGCAGAGATCCTTCGTCGTCCCAAAAAGCGGGACTCCTCAGGATGACAGGCGCGCCAGGGGGGACGAAAGCGCGGTCTACACCTGCCCGATGGATTCCGAGGTGCGGAAGCAAGGGCCGGGCGTGTGTCCGAAATGCGGGATGGCGCTCGAACCGCTCGCGACCGCAGCGCCCGCCACCCGCACCGAGTATGTATGTCCCATGCACCCCGAGGTCGAGCGTGACGGGCCCGGAACGTGTCCCATCTGCGGCATGGCCTTGGAGCCTCGCACCGTAACCGTAGCGGAGGAAGCAAACCCGGAACTGGTTTTGATGACGCGCCGGTTCTGGGTATCGGCGGCCTTGACGCTTCCTGTCTTTCTCCTCGCGATGTCGGCCATGATCCCGGGCCAGCCGCTCCAGCGCGCCTTCTCCGCGCGGCTGCTCATTTTGGCCGAGCTCGCACTGGCCTCGCCCGTAGTGCTCTGGGGCGGTTGGCCGTTCTTCGAGCGCGGCTGGGCCTCGCTCGTCAATCGCCACCCGAATATGTTTACGCTGATCGCTCTGGGTACAGGCACCGCCTATCTTTACAGCGTGGCTGCGGTGCTTCTCCCCGCGAGCTTCCCGCCATCGTTTCGCAGTGCGGGCGGCGAGGTTCCGGTGTACTTCGAAGCCTCGGCAGTGATCACCAGCCTGGTGCTTCTGGGCCAAGTGCTGGAGCTGCGCGCCCGGGCCCAGACGAGCAGCGCGATCCGGGGATTGTTGGGACTTGCTCCCAAGACGGCGCGCGTGGTGCGCGAGGACGGCAGCGAGGAAGACGTGCCCCTTGACCGCTTGGCGCGCGGCGATCGGCTGCGCGTGCGTCCCGGAGAGAAGGTCGCGACGGACGGTATTATCCTCGAAGGCTATAGTTCAATTGATGAATCCCTGGTGACGGGCGAGCCCATCCCCGTCGAGAAGAAGGCAGGCGACCGCGTGACGGGAGGAACAGTCAACGGCTCGGGGAGTTTTCTGATGCGCGCGGAACGCGTCGGCAGCGATACGTTGCTGGCGCACATCGTGCAGCTCGTCTCCGAAGCGCAGCGCAGCCGCGCGCCCATCCAGCGCCTCGCGGACGTTGTCTCGTCCTATTTTGTTCCCGCGGTGGTTCTGATTTCCGTGCTGACCTTCATCGTCTGGGCGAGCGTGGGCCCGCAGCCGCGGTTTGCCTATGCGCTGGTGAACGCCGTGGCGGTGCTGATCATCGCCTGCCCTTGCGCGCTGGGACTCGCCACGCCGATGTCGATCATGGTGGGGACGGGGCGCGGCGCACAGGCGGGCGTGTTGATTAAGAACGCCGAAGCGCTCGAGGTCCTCGAGAAAGTCGACACTCTAGTGGTGGACAAGACCGGCACGCTCACGGAGGGAAAACCGCGTGTTGCGTCGGTTCACCCTCTGCCAGGATGGGACGCAGCGGAAGTGCTTCGCCTGGCCGCAACCCTCGAGCGGGGGAGCGAGCACCCGCTGGCCGCGGCCATCGTGGCTGAGGCGCTGGAAAGAGAGCACCACCCCTCGATCGCCTCCTCAGAGAGGAGGGGAGGCGAGCTTGGCGAGGCTCGAGAATTCCGTTCGATCCCCGGCGAGGGCGTGACGGGCGAGGTGGAGGGCAAAGCGGTGGCGCTCGGAAACCGTCGGCTCTTCGAGCGGCTGAAGATCGACTTGGCCGCACTGGAAGTCAAAGCCGGCGAACTTCGAGGCAAGGGCCAGACCGTGGTCTTCGTGGCTGTGGACGGTGTGGCGTGTGGCCTGCTTGCCGTGACGGATCCCATCAAACCGTCTGCCCCGGAAGCCCTGCGGGCACTCGAGCGGGACGGCATCCGCGTTGTCATGCTTACCGGCGACACGCGCCGGACCGCCATGGCGGTGGCGCGCGAACTGGGCATCGATGAGGTCGAAGGGGAGGTTCTGCCGGAAGCCAAAGGCAAGGTCATTAAACGGCTCCAGGCGGAAGGGCGCGTGGTGGCCATGGCCGGGGACGGCGTGAACGACGCTCCCTCACTGGCGTTGGCCCAGGTCGGCATCGCCATGGGAACAGGAACCGACGTGGCCATTGAGAGCGCCGGGATCACCCTCCTCAAAGGAGATCTGCGCGGCATCGTGCGGGCCCGCCGCTTGAGCAAAGGCACCATGCGCAATATCCGCCAGAATCTTTTCTTCGCGCTGGTTTACAATACTCTTGGGGTGCCGCTCGCGGCCGGAGTGCTTTATCCGGTGCTGGGCCTGCTGCTGAGCCCGATGGTCGCAGCAGCCGCCATGACGTTCAGCTCCGTCTCAGTCATCAGCAATGCGCTGCGGCTGCGGCGGCTGGAATTGTAGGTTTCAGGTTTGTCCACAACACAGTAGCCGCGGAGCGGCGCCAGAGAGTAGCCCACGGCGTGAGCCGTGGGACCAAAGTGCGGCCCCTTCCCCCTGCCCCCCTCCCCCGCCGGGCGAGGGAGGGGGAACAAAAGGGGGGGTGGGGACTGATCCTCCCAGGGCTTTCGCCCAGGGCTACTGTCTTACGCCCCTTCCGGGGCTGACGCACCATCGAGGTTCACCCATGACTTTCCTAACCACGCGCTATCAGCTCAAACGGGAGTTGACTCCCCAGGACTTTGAGCCCCTGCGAAGCCTTTCCACCTTTTATGGGATCCGGGAGATTTCTTTTGACGGCCCGATGTTGATTGTCGAGTATGACGCCTCGCGAATTCACGAGGCTGAAGTTTTGGCGCGGGTTCGAAGGGCGGGAATTGCCGCCGACCCTGAGAAGCCCATTGCCGCCGGCAGCTTCGATTACACAGGTGAATTCAGAGATTTCGCCTGGCCGATCCAAGGGTTGAGCCCTGCAAACAAGAAGGGGTAGCGGCTCCGGGCACTGAGAAGATTAGCCGCCTGTCAACGAGAGCCTTAGCCGCCTGTCATCCTGAGCAAAGCGAAGGATCTCGGCAGTTGCTCTGCGGTGCAACGAGTTAAGAACGACTGCAGAAACCCTTCGCACGGTGTGCCGTGAGCGAAGGAACTGCGGAGATTCTTCGCTTCGCTCAGAATGACAGGTGAAGAGGCGAGAATGACAGGCGGGGAGGCGAAGCCGGTCAGCTTAGCGTCCGAGCCCGGTGGCCAGGGTCTTCACCATGGTTCCGTTGGCGTCGTCGTCTTTGAGAGCCCACACAAAATTCCCGCCCAGTCCGCCCGGCACGCGCGTCTGAACATAAACGGTCTTGAGAGCCGCCGTGAAGGGATCGTCAAAGGTCCAGAAGGTTTCGGTGGTGGGGTCGTAAAGCCACGCCGCCACGCTCACCGGATCGAAATATCGGCTGTAGCCGTTGGCGGTGACGGTAGAAAGCGTGGAATACGTGGCCGCGCCCGCAGTCAACAGCGGGTCGCATCCCGCAGTGGCGCCGCTGGTATCCGTGCACAGGCCGCTTCCGTTCGCCAGGAGCACCGGAGCCGACCAAGTCGCTTCCGTCGTATCCGTCGAAGTCTGATAGAGGCCGTGTTTGACGTTCGGAATGCCGGTCCACCCCGCTCCGTACAGAGGCACGCCCATGACGTACTTGGAGGGTGGCACGCCGGCCGCGAGATAGGCGTTTACGGTGCAGGCAATGCAAAGGCCCTCGCCGAATTCAGGGTCCTTCATGGAATCGAAGAGCGGCGAGGCGTGGTTGGCTACGTTTTCCCAGGTCCCGTTGTAGTTGTAGCCGTCGATGGTAATGAAATCCACCAGCCTGGCGGTCTTAGCGAGCTCGATGTTGGAATAGTTCTGTTCGCCTGCCGGCCCATCGAATGAAAGCTGGTAGTATTTACCGTTGGCTTTGCCCAGCGCGTTCAGTTGTTTGCGGAACTCCTGCAGCAGGAGCGTGAAGTTCTGCGTGTCGGTTGCGGCCGGGAATTCCCAATCGATGTGAATCCCATCGAACAGGCCCGGAGCGGTGATGGGGCCATTCCAGTCGCTGCCCACGTTGCCGGTGATGAACATGTTGATGCAGGAGGAAACTAGCGCCTGACGCCCCGCCGCCGTGCTAGCTGCAAGTGAAAAAGCTGCCGTGTTGGTTGCCGACGCCCCGCCGATCGAGATGAGAGTCCGCAAATGGGGATGAAGCTGCTTGAGCTTCAGGATCTCCGCAAAGTTGCCGTAGAGCGGCCAAACATCAGCGATCCCGCCAGTCGCGGGAAGATTATTATCCTCAAAATCAGCCCAGGGATCGGCGATCACGCAGGTGTCCGAAGACGGGGTCGAAGAGTCCGCGGTCACATTGGCGAAGGCGTAGACAAAGTGCGACATCCGGCCAGCGACTCCGTTATTCTGCAGATCGGCGATGTTGTAATTCGCGTAGTAAATGCTCCACTCTTCGAAGAAGCCCGCCAGAATCTTGCCCTGGCTGTCTGGGCCTGCGGCTGACAACGTCGCCGCACACGCCAGCGTCGCGATGAAGCTTACCACCCCAGTTCGCCACGGTTTAACATGAGAACCGTTCGTCATGGTGAATTCCTCCTCAGTCTTTCTCCGTATCCTGCGCCGAACGGGCTGTAGTTCCTCAGTTTGGCGAAGCGGCGGCTTTACGCCGCCCAATGGCGAGGTAAACTCGCCGCTACAAATTCAGCCTGAGACGCTACCGAAGGTGCTTTAAACGTGTGCTTCCGAAATGACTCTCTTACGACTGAGGATTATACGCGCCCGAGTTTCGCGGGGAAACAGAAATCGGCGGCGTCTCTGGTCGCGTGTAGCGCGGCTGGATCCGCGCGGCGTAGGGGTAGGGCTTGCCCATGGCTGCCCAAATTAGCTGCCCGAAGAGCGGCTCTGCCGCCCTGACTTGCGGAAAGCCTCCGGCTTTCCGGCTGGTGCCATTTCCTTCCCTCCTCTGCGCAGGCCGGAAGGCTGCGCCTTCCGGCCTGCGCAGAGGAGGTTATCCGGGGTGCCGATCCTTCGGAAAGGCGTAGCCTTTCCGCAAGTCAGGCGGCAAAGCCGCAGGTCGCCATCGAAGGAACCGATCGCAATTTGGACAAGCTTGGGGCTTGCCCTACCCTCGTTGGGTCCAGAGGAAACGCGGGGACGGCAAGCCGTCCCCCTACAAAGGGACGGTTATCGACGGATTGCGGAACGGAAATCCGGTTGCAGAACCCGGCGCTCCGATGTCATGCTGAACTAACGGAGAAGGCAGGGGGCTTATGAAAATCCTGGTGCTCAACTGCGGCAGTTCCTCGATCAAGTTCCAATTGATCGAGACCAGCGTGGAGATGATTGAGGCGAACGCGGACCGTTCGATCGCCAAAGGCAGCGTCGAGAAGATTGGAACGGACGAAGCGGTGTTGCACCTGGTCGTGCCTCCGAACCCCGAGCAGACCGTCAGGGAGGAGATGCTGGACCACCAGACGGCTCTCACCCGCTCGATTCAGGCCCTCAAGGAAGCCAAGGCTCTGGGCGACATTTCGCAGATCGAGGCGGTGGGGCATCGGGTGGTGCACGGCGGCGAGCGCTATTCGGCCTCGGTGTTGTTCGACGAGGAGGTCGAGAAGGTCATCCAGCAGTGCAGTGAACTGGCCCCGCTGCACAATCCCCACAATCTGCGCGGATATCTTGTGGCGCGCAAAGTCTTTCCGCAGATCCCGCAGGTCGCGGTGTTTGACACGGCGTTTCATCACACCATGCCCGCCAAGGCTTATCTCTACGGCCTGCCCTATTCCTACTACAAGCGTTACAAGGTCCGGCGCTACGGCTTCCACAGCACCTCCCACCGGTATGTGGCGTTCTACTGCCGGCAGATGCTGGGCAAGCGCAAAGACGAAGCCAACCTGATTACGGCGCACCTGGGCAACGGCTGCTCGATTACGGCCATCGAGAAAGGCCGGTCGGTTGACACCTCGATGGGCTTCACGCCGCTCGAGGGACTGTTGATGGGCACGCGCTGCGGCGACCTCGATCCTGCCATCATTCTTTATCTAATGTCAAAAGATGAATTAACCATTCACGATGTATCTACGTTATTAAACAGGTTCAGCGGCCTGTATGGCATTTCAGGAGACTCGAATGACATGCGGGAGCTGATCGCGGCGGCGGCAAAAGGCGACCAGCAGGCGGAGACAGCCATCGACGCATTCTGCTACCGCTTGCGGAAATACATTGGCGGCTATACGGCCGCGCTGGGCCACGTCGACGGCCTGGTCTTTACGGGAGGCATCGGTGAGAACTCGCCGCTGGTGCGCGAGAAAACCTGCCAGGGGCTGGCGGAACTGGGATATGAGATTGACTCGGCCCGCAACCAGGAAGCGGTCGGCAAGTCTTACGAAATCTCCACCAGCTCAAGCCGCATCCGAATCTTCGTCATTCCCACCAATGAGGAACTGCTGATCGCCCGCGACACCTTCCGGGTGATCAAGGGACTGCCGATACCGTCGTAAAAGGGGGGCGGAGAACCCCCCTCGCTCGTCCCGCGCAGTCTCCTTTTTCCAGCCCCGAAGGGGCGACCTACCACAGCCCAGGCCAACGGCCTGGGTTCAAAGTCCGCGTGGGAGCGATTCTTAAGCCCTGAAGGGGCATAATAAAACCACACCTCAAACGGAGGCGGTCGCCGCAGGGCGGATCCGAGGATTGTTTCGCCCTTTCAGGGCTTGCGATCCATAAAACGGGGTTTTGTAGACCCAGGCCGGTGGCCTGGGCTGTGGTAGATCGCCCCTTCGGGGCTATGCGGGTTCTCAGATCCGGGCCGTTCGCCTGGGGTGTATTAGGCCGCGCCTCTAGGGCCAAGGGAACAGGGCAAGCGGTTAATCCTTTTCCGCATTAATCGGCAGGATCGCCTTGACGCAAGTGCCGCCGTCGCCCGAGTTGATCTCCAGCCGCCCTCCTAATTGGGAGACGCGCTCCCGCATGCTCAACAGGCCCAACCCCGGCACGTGATCGGGCTGGATACCCCCGCCTTCATCGGCCACCTCGAGGGTAAGCTCGCTGTCGCCGTGCCCCACCACCACCCTGGCCGTCTTGCTCCCGGAATGGCGGTGGACGTTGGTGAGGGCTTCCTGGACCACACGAAACGCCGTCAGGCGAGCGGGTTCCTGCAAAACCGGCAGGCGACTGGGCAAATTCAATTCAACTTCGAGCCCGGTTCGCTTCACGAAGTTATCCACATACCAGCGCAAGGCGCCGTCCAGGCCCATCTCATCGAGCGCCGGCGGGTGCAGCACATAGGAGATATTCCGCAACTCCTCGGAGACCTGGATGGCCAGATTGATGCTGTCGCTCAGGGCTTCCCGGCTCGATTCGTCAAGACTGTCGGCCCTTCCCGCCAGCACGGTGAGATTCAAACTCAGCGCGGCCATGGTCTGCCCCGTGCTGTCGTGCAACTCGCGGGCGATGCGCCGCCGTTCCTCCTCCTGAGATGCCACCAGCCGCACCGGCAAGGCCCGCAGGGCCTCGTCAGCCTTCTTGTGCTCCGTGACGTCCTCGATCGCCAGCAGGATGAGCGGCGCGCCGCCCTTGTGCGTGCGAATTTGCCGGCCGTTCAGCAGCATGGTCCGTTCCCCGACGCCGAGGAAATTGTGTTTCACCTCGAATCCTTCGAAAGCGGTCTTGGCGGGCAGAACGCGCTCCAGCACTTCTCGCAGCCCCGGAATATTCCACTGGCCGTCCCCAAGAGAGTAGATGAATCGGCCTTGGGTTTCCTCCTTGGACGCCTTGAACGTGTCGTAAAAGGCGGCGTTGGTGGTCACCACGCGCAGGTTGCCGTCCAGCACGAGAAGAGGCTCGCGCACCGTCTCGACGATGGACTCCGAGTAGACGCGCAATTCCTTCACCTCCGCCTTCAGCGCGTCGATGTCCAGCAGGGCCAGCACCGCTCCCTCAATGACATTCTCGGCCGTTTTGTAAGGCCGAATGCGCAGCGAATACCAATGGCCGTACCGGTCCTGCACCTCCAATTCCTTCAGGCTCATGGTATCAACCGATTGGGCCACCAGGCTCTCCAGGTTGGGGATGTCGATGTTGGGCTTCAGGTCCGTAATCGGCCGGCCGATATCGGTAGGGATCAGGTTCAGCACCTTCTCCGCCAGTGGCGTATAGCGCCTCACGCGGAGGTCCCGGGAGAGCATCAGCACCGGGATGTTGATGTTGTTTACCAGGTTATTAAGATCGTTGTTGAGCATGCTCAGTTCGGTATTGCGGTTCTGCAGCTCCTCATTCAGCGTGGTCAGTTCCTCGTTCGAGGATTGCAGCTCTTCCTTGGCGGTCTCCATTTCTTCGTTGGTGCTTTGCAGCTCTTCGTTGCTGGACTGGATTTCCTCGTTGGCGGAGCGCAATTCCTCATTCGTGGCCTCTTGCTCCTCCACGATCGACTGCACATGGGCGCGCGTGTACTCGAGCTCTTTCGTCAGCCGGTTGTTCTCCGCTTCTTCGGCTTTGCGCTTGGCTCCCTTAGCTTCCACTGGACCGGGCTTTCTGTGCCCATCCGGCCCTTCCTCGCGGAAAAGCACCAGGAAATAGGACTCTCGCGCGCTGGCGCCTTTAATCGGCACCACTTCCAGAGTAATCGTGCGGTAGCAGCCATTGCCCTTGAGGCGGACGCCTTCCCGGATAACCGGCGCGTCTTGCTTTTTGGCGGCATGGATGAGGCTGCGGATGTCCAGGGAGAGGGTCCCCTGGGTCAGCTTCGCCAGGTTCAGGCTGGCTTGCCCGGGCGCCGGCTCGAGAAAACTGCCCATCCGTCCGATGAACTGGAGGATGCCCAAATTGCCGGTGACCACAACTCCCGGCGGCCCGTACTCCGTCAACAGGAGGTGTTCCACTTCTTTCTGCACGTCGAAGGCCGGCGTTGCCTGGGCGCTTCTCTTTACCGGCAGAGCTTTTTCCCACGCAATTTTAGGAAACCAATCCCTCCCAACATGCACGAAGCTGCTCGGGATCTTCGCAAAGACCTTGAATTTCTTGTCGACGGAGGCAAACAGCTCCGAGAATCCACTGAGATTCTCGGACGGACCCAGAACCAAAAAGCCCGGAGTGCGAAGGGCGTAACCGAAGGTCGGTATGATCTTCTTCTGTGCGGCCGCCTCGAGGTAAATAAGAAGATTGCGGCAACTGATCACGTCCATCCTTGAAAAAGGAGGATCCTGGAGCACATTGTGGCGCGCAAAAACGCACAAGTCCCGAATCGACTTGGCGATCCGATAACCTCCCGGCGCGGGCGCAAAAAAGCGCCGCAAACGCTCCGGCGTGACGTCGGAGGTGATGCTTTCCGAAAAGTTTCCGGCGCGCGCTTTCTCGATAGCTGCTTCACTGATGTCGGTGCCGAAAATCTGGATGGGGATATTGCTCTTTGCGGCGCCCAGGAATTCCAGGGCGCAGATGGCGATCGAGTAGGCTTCTTCACCGGTCGAACACCCGGGAACCCAAAACCGCAGCGGAGAGTCCGCAGGACGGTTCTTCAAAAGCACGGGGAGCACTTTCTTCTTTAGAGCCTGGTAAACATCCCGGTCGCGGAAAAAGCTGGTCACGTGAATCAGAAAGTCCTGATACAATTCCTGCAATTCCCGGTTGTTGCCGCGCAAGTATCGGACGTAATGGGCCAGCTTATCCATCTTTTGCAGGACCATGCGCCGTTTGATCCGCCGCTTGAGGGTGTTCTTCTTGTACCAGGTGAAGTCGTCGCCGGTCAAGCCGCGCACCAGCGCCAGGATCTGGTTGATCTCGTCCTCGCCCGCCGCAAGGTTTTCTTCCGCCTCGGCGGCCATGGTTTGGATAAGGTAGGGGTGGCGGCCGATTCTGGCCAGCTCCTTCGCGATTCCCTCCGGCGGCAGGATAAAGTCCACGCAGCCGGCGGCAATGGCGTTGCGCGGCATGCTGTCGTACTTCGCTGTCTTATCATCTTGCGCGAAGGTGATCCCGCCCTCTGCCTTGATGGCCCTGAGGCCAAGAGTTCCGTCGGAAGCCGTGCCGGAAAGGATTACGCCGACCGCTCTGCCCTTGCGATCTTCCGCCAGCGAACTCAGGAAACAGTCAATGGGCATGTGCTGCAATTCGCCTTCGCGGCGCGGCATGAGATGGAGCACGCCGTCCGCGATCACCATGTTGCGGTTGGGAGGTATCACATAGATGTTGTCGGGAGCCACCTTCATCCCTTCCTTGACCTCTTGGACGGGAATCTTGGTGCTCCTCGAGAGCAGTTCCGACAACATGCTTTCATACCGTGGCGCCAGGTGCTGCACAAACACGAAGGCCATGCCGGTGGTGGTGGGCAGATGGTTCAAGAGCTGCTGGAAGGCCTCGAGCCCGCCTGCCGATGCTCCCACACCCACAACGGGGACCGGCTTAGTTTCGGGACGCGGTCTCGGGGCGCGCGAACGCTCAGCCGTTGACTTGGTGGAACTGGAATTGGCCACGCATTCCTCCCCTGAACTGGTCAGCGCCCCCGGGCATGGCCATGGATGGTACCGCCTGGAGTGCAATCTCGCTAGTGCTTAGTTGGTTTAATATGCGCAATTTCAAATGGCGCTCGGAAGGGCGGGGCTTCGGCCCCGCCGCCGAGGGATCCAGCCCTGGAAGGGCCTTTAGGCCCTGAAACCAAATTGCTTTAGAGGCTAAAGCCCCTCGCTCAATTCCCGTGATCAGCGGCGGGGCTAAAGCACCGCCCTTCCCGTCAGATAATCTTCGGCGTGTGTTTGGCCGCTCGAGACATTACAGGGGACTCGCCCTTCGCGAGCGCCCGGATCGCGGCAATCAGATCACTCGCCGCATTCGACTTGAGCACATAGCCTCGTGCTCCGGCCTCGAGAGCGGTCTGCATCATCTGTTCGGAATCATGCATGGTGAAGATGAGCACCTTGGTCTGCGGAGAGGTTTCCATGATCAGGCGGGTCGCGTCCAATCCACTCATCACCGGCATGGTGATGTCCATGATGACGACGTCGGGTTTGGTCTGGGCTACCTTTCTGACGGCGTCCGGGCCGCTGGCGGCTTCCCCTATCACTTCCCAACCCGCCTGGGTTCCCAGCAGGGCGAGCAACCCCCGGCGGACCACTTCGTGGTCGTCAACGAGAAGAATGCGCAGGTTCTTCATGGTTCGGCCCTGGGAAAGTGTGCTTTCGCGGCGCTAATCTTGCCTGAAACTGACACCCGGCGCCTCGTGTTTAGTGTAACACAAAGCGCAATGTTCTGGTTTCAGCGTAGCCCTGGACATTACAGGCTGCGAAAAACCCTTGAAAGCTGTCATTCTGAGCGAAGCGAAGAATCTCGGCAGTTGGCACGGCCCCGCAGGGGCTGAACATAAGTAGCCGGGGGCAACGCCCCATAGGCGTTAACTTAAGATCGCCCCGACCATCGGAGCCGCCGAGCGGCGGCAGAATGTGGCCCATGGCGACAGCCATGGGATAAAGCATAAGCGTCACCAGCAAGCCCCGTAGGGGCGACAGAAATATCGGACAGAGCGCAGGAAGTCTGCCGCCCGCTGACGCGGGCTTGATCGTCAACACCGTCGGCCATCCCACGGCTTTCGCCGTGGGCCACAATCTTTCGGCCCTCCGGGCCTGCGAGAGTCGCAGCGAGAAGCATCTCGCAGACGGCGGTAGGCTTAAGTTAACGCCTATTGGGCAACGCCCCATAAGCGCTAAGATACGGCTTGACCGAGCGGCCCCGAATGGGGCCAACCGTCAGTAGCCGCAGGTTTTAACCTGCGGATGACAGGAGCGTTCACAAATCAGGCCAACCCCAACGGGGTTGACCCCGGACGGGTCGGCCCCTCCAGGGCCGGAATGTTGATGGACGCTTCATTTTCCGTAGGTTTCACCTACGGCTACTCAATCAGCTCCCCTCCAGGGAGCACGGCCTTTCGCGCAGTCTACCATCCCGATTGGAATCGGGTATAGAAAGCCTTGAAACAGCTTCTCGTCACGAATCCTGCGCTAATTATTCAGCAGTCCGTAGACGCTGAGCGTGGTCGTAGTCCCCACGTACACCTTGCCGTTGGCAATGGTGGGCACGGTGAATTGTACGGCGGGCCCGGGATTATCGCGCGCCAGGTTTTGGCTGCTGTCGTAAAGTTCGCCGCCGAGGCTCGCGGCGTCAAAGGCGCGCAGGACCGCGGGCCCGCCAGTACCATGCGCGCCGGCGTCGATGCCCCACACGATGCCATTGGTATTGCCGTTGGCCGATACGGACGGCGTCGTGGTGGGATAGCCGATGACGACCGATCCACTATCCACGGGCTCGCTCGAGAGCATTCCATTCGTTATGCTGAAAGCCTTCAGATAATCCAACACTCCCCAAAAATAAAGGGTGGAGTTCCAATAGGCAGGCGCGCCGTAGATGCCCCCCACTGTCAAGTTAACCGTCTGAAGATTGTTGTTGGAGGTGGGATTATAATGGCCCAGGCTGTTGCGGTTCGCCAGGAAAATGGTGCCCTCTTTGCCGCTCTGCACAAGCAGTTGATTCGATGTCCCGGGTTGCGGCGGCAAGAGTACAACGCCACCCGAGCCGAGGTCCGTGTCACTCTCATTCAGGATGTCCTGGTTTTGCGGCGTGAAATAGTCCTTCACGCCGAATTTACGGCTGCCGGTCGACCTGACTCTGCCAGTCACCATGCCCATTTTGACGATGGTATCCCCGTAATTGCAGCCCCCTTTGTCGGCATCAAAAGTTCCATTGCCGGTGGCGAAGAAGATGTTTCCTTCACCGTCCCCGGCTAATCCTGTGCCTCCCATCCACACTCCCCCGTCGCCATAATTTGTTGTTACCGACCATAGGCGGAGGCGGGTCAGCGTCCTGGCGTCGTAGCCCATCAGCCAGCCGGTGAATGGGCCAAAATCGCAGTGGGAAGCCCAGGCGATATAGACCACCCCCGCCTGAAGGAGTAATCCCGCCCGCTGGTTCTCCATCAACGCGTTGAACGCCTGCCCGCCGTACGTAGCCTGAATCTCCAGCGGCCCCCCGAATTTCTCCGCGCCGGTGGCCACGTCGAGGGCGTGCAGACGCTGAACGTAGCTTCCATTTTCCTTCGTGTTGGCCACCACGTAGAGCGTGTTGGTCGAGGGGTCGATGACCGGGGTGCCGGTAATTCCGATCTCAGGCGCTATATCGCCGCACCCTTCATCCGAGCTGGGAACCGAGGTAATGCCCTGCGCCGGGTTGGTAAAGCTCGCCGTCCAGAGCGGGTTTGCGTTCGCCCCCTGGTTATTGTCGGCATCAAAGGCATAAACGCTGGCGTTCTCTGTCGCCACGTAAACCACGTTGTGGATGCCCTGGTTAGGGATGTTTACATTTGAGATATAAAGAGGCTGGGCATAGATGGCTCCGTCAACACTTTGAGAGAAGAGCCTGCCGAAGCTGCCGGCGTTGACGTTCGCAGGCGTCAATACCGTCTCGCTGACGTTCTGCCCGGTTCGAAAGTTGTCGTTGTGCTGGGTCAATACGTTCACTTGGGCCCATCCTGCCGACAATCCCAGCCACCCATGTATAGCCGCGGCCACGCAAATAACGGAAAATCTGGACATGCTGAAAAGACCTCTCCAATCCCCCTTGACCGGATACGCCATTGCCCGCTCGCGAGAGCCAAGGCAGAGGCCTGCGGTGCCGGAGCGGTTGTAATTCGGATTTACAAAATGCTGGGCGGCACTATATACGAATTGCTCGTTAACAACAAGGGCGTACCGAATTGGTACATATTCAGTTGGTTATAGCGTAGTGCCAGGCCGTGGCGTGTACCTACGGGTAGTTTCTGTATCTCGGCCCTAGCCGGCTTCAGAAGAGGAGCGGCTCCGCCGCCTGACGTGCGGAAAGGCTTTGCCTTTCCGCAGCGGCGCAGTCCTGCTATTATTCCTCCCCGCCGAGGCTCTGCCTCGGCGGAGGCGGCAACGCCCACCATCAGCAAGGACAACCCATGCCTCTTTGCCACCACCGTGGCGCGTGATCGGCTTCCAGTATTCCGGACCGATGCTCTGAAGGCTGTCGCCTGCCGTGCGCTGGACGAAGCCCGACGTTCCGGCGGCTTTGCCCTCTTCGCCTACGTCATCATGCCTGATCACCTGCATGTCCTTGCCGATGGAACACTCAAGGCTTCCGACACCTTGCGTTACATCAACGGGATTCTCAGCCACCGCGTGATCGAATTCCTGAAGGAAGGCGATTTCTTGAGTTCACTCCAGAAACTGCGCAGTACGCGGAAAGGCCGTGGGCAGAAATATTCCCTTGTCGACCACCATTCCAACGGAGTGCCGGTTTTCAGTGAAGGGTTCTTCATGCAGAAGGTGAACTATATTCATTTGAACCCCGTTAGGCAAGGGCTGGTCGGGCGCGCGCAAGATTACCGCTGGTCAAGTGCCCGCCAATGGTGGGGGCAGGTGGCGGAGGACGAACCGCTGCTCATGGACTTGGAGAACATTGACTGGCGCAGGCCTACATAGCCTTCAGGGAAGGCGCAGCCTTCCCCGGGGAGAAAGAAGGCTGGATCACTTTCGGAAAGGCAAAGCCTTTCCGCAAGTCAGGCGGCGGAGCCGCCACTGAAACGTTCATCCAGCTGAGAAATGTAGGAACTTCGCGTAACCGCCCGCCATCGCGTGCCCCAGCTACGATTCTCAACTCAGGCCGCGAAAAATCGGCCCCCGAACCTCAAGTCCGCGTGCTAGTATGACGGCTTGTCCGAACTCACCCCTGAAAGGAGTTTCATGAAAACCATATTCGCCCGATTCGGTATGGTGTTGGCACTGGCGGCGGCCGTCGCGATCTCCAGCAAGCTAGTGGCGGGACAGTCACCTGCCCCGGAGCCCGACGCGAACGAAAAGGACGTCTTCAAGAACCTGGAGTTTCGCAACCTCGGTCCGGCGGTGGGTGGCGGGCGGGTTGCTGCCGTGGCGGGGATTCCCGGCAACCCCAACGTCTACTATGTGGGCGCGGCGGCCGGCGGTGTTTTCAAAACCGAAAATGGAGGCATCACCTGGAAGGCGATCTTCGA
Source organism: uncultured Acidobacteriota bacterium (assembly GCA_963838915.1). Lineage (GTDB taxonomy): Bacteria > Acidobacteriota > Terriglobia > UBA7540 > UBA7540 > CAVROP01. Next base: position 7,025 of record CAWIUZ010000248.1, on the reverse strand, counting down.
GCACGAAGCCACGGCCTCGATCGGCGCCCTGGCGCTCGCACCCTCCGACCCCAGCATCGTCTGGGTGGGGACGGGCGAGTCGAAAGTTCGCAACGACGTGATCGACGGCCGCGGCGTGTACGTCTCGGGAGACGCCGGGCACACCTGGCGATTCGCGGGCCTGGGCAACGTGGGACAGATCTCCCAGATCATCATCGATCCCACCAACTCCGACGTGGTTTACGTGGCCGCCTTAGGGCACGCATGGGCTCCCAATTCCGACCGCGGGGTGTATCGGTCGACCGACGGCGGAAAGACCTGGAACAAAGTTCTGTTCGTCAATGACTCGACCGGCGCGGCGGATCTGGCGATCCAGGTCAACAATGCCAAGGTGCTGTTCGCCGCCATGTGGGAGTTCCGGCGCTACCCCTGGACGCTTGTGGATGGCGGGCCCTCGAGCGGCATCTACCGCTCAACAGACGGCGGCGACACGTGGAAGAAGCTCACCAAAGGCATGCCGGACGGCCCGCTGGGCCGCATTGCGGTGGCCGTTGCTCCCTCGAACCCCAATCACGTTTACGCGCTGGTGGCGGCGAAGCGCGGCATGCTGTGGCAATCGACCGATTTGGGCGATAACTGGACAGAGGTCAGCGACAATCACTCTTACGATATTCGGCCCTTCTATTTCTCGCGCCTCATGGTCTCGCCCGAGAACGAGAACAAAATTTATTTCATGTCGTTCAACCTGGTCGAGTCGGATGACGGCGGCAAGACTTCGCACACCGCGGACCGCGGGGTTCACGCCGACCATCATGCGCTTTGGATCGACCCGAAAGACCCGCAGCGGATGTTCCAGGGCAACGACGGCGGCGTCAACGTGACGACCGACGGAGGCAAGACCTGGCGGTTCCTGAACAACATTCCGATCGAGCAATTCTACATGGTCTCGACCTCGAGCGAGGTTCCCTATTCCGTGTGCGGCGGCTTGCAGGATAACAGCGCCTGGTGCGGCCCCTCGAGCAACCTGGGCGGGCGCTCGGTAGGCGGCGCCGAGTGGTACACGGTGACGGGCGGCGACGGCGAATACGCGGTGTTCGCTCCGAGCGACCCAAGCATCATCTACGTCGATGCCCAGAACGGCAGCATCGATCGCCTTGAAAAGAAGACCCACCTGACGCGCTATATTCGCCCCTATCTTGAGGGCGTCGAGGAAATGAAACCGGCCGACTTAAAGTATCGCTTTAATTGGACCTCTCCCGTCGCCGTTTCCGAGACCGATGCCAACGAGCTTTACCTGGGCGGCAACGTGGTCTTCAAATCCACGGACGGCGGCAAGCATTGGACGGCGATCAGCGGCGACCTGACGCGTAATGACAAATCCAAGCAGGATATAGCGGGCGGCCCCATACAGCACGACATCAGCGGCGCGGAGAGCTTCGACACCATTCTCACCATCACCCTCGCCCCCACCGACCCGAAAGTGATCTGGGTGGGCACGGACGACGGTGTGGTGCAGGTAACGCGCGACGGCGGCAAGAACTGGGCTAACGTTTCGCCTGCCGGCGCGCCGGAATGGGCTCGCGTCTATCAGGTCGGCGTCTCGCCGTTCGACGCTGGAACGGCTTTTATCACCTACGATGCCCATGAGCTGGATGACCCCAAGCCCTACGTTTATAAGACCTCCGACTACGGCAAGACATGGACGCCTATTTCGAGCGGCCTGCCCGCCGACGCTCCCGCGCACGTGGTGCGCGAAGACCCGAACCAGCGCGGCTTCCTGGTGGTAGGCACGGACACCGGGCTTTTCTACTCCGAGGACGCGGGAGAGCATTGGCAGCCGCTCAAGGCCAACTTTCCCACCGTGCCCATCTACGACCTGAAGTTCGTGAAGGCGAGCGACGACCTGGTCGTGGCCACGCACGGCCGGGGCATCTTTGTGCTTGACGACATTCGTCCCATCGAGCAGATGAGCTCCAAAATCCAGGACAGCGATTTCGACCTCGCCAGCACCGCTCCCGGTACACTCTTTCACCACTGGCGCGGCGGAATGTTCGGCACGGCGTCGGACTACTCCGCCCCCAACGCTCCTGAGGGCGTGGTGATCGACTACTTCCTGAAGAAGGAGATCGAGCAGAGGCGCGGCGGCGGCCCCGGAGGGCCCGGCGGCGCCGCGGGAGGCGGGGGTCAAGGTGGCGGGCGCGCAGGCGCCGCGGCGCCGGCAGGCCAGGGCGGACAAGGTGAGCAGGCAGGTCAAGGCGGTCAAGGCGGTCAAGCCGGCCAAGCGGGCGCTGAAAGCGGCGAAGGCCCGGGGGGCCAGCGCGAAGGCCCGGTGAAGATCGTGGTCACCGACGAACACGGGAATCCGGTGGCCACCGAACACGGCCCGTCCAAGGCGGGAGTCAACCGCTTCGTCTGGTCGATGCGCTACGACGGCCCCGAGCGGCTGACCTTCGAGCGCCAGCCGGAACAGAGCGAGTTTGCGGAGTTCTTCGGGCGCGGCCGCGGCCCGCAGGTGCTGGCCGGCAAGTATCACATGGTCATCACGGTGGCCGATCACAATGCGGAAGCCGACGTCACGGTGCGGCCGGATCCTAACATCAAAATGGATCCCGAGAATTTCCGCGCCTCGCTGCGCTTTTCGCTCGAAGCGCGCAACGCCACGACGGCGCTCCACAGCATGCTCAACCGCGTGGACGGAATGCAGAAGACGCTTGCCGCCTTCCAGGGCATGGTGCGCTCGAGCGACGACAACGACTTGAAAAAGAAGTTCCAGCCGCTCATGGGAAAATCCGCGCAACTGGGCAGGAAGCTTCGCGAGCTGAAGGATTCCGTGTACAACTCGGAAGTCCAGCCCGGCTCGGAAGACGATATTCACTATCTCGCGGCGTTCTCGAGCAAGCTCTCCGAACTTGGAGGTTTCGGCAGCATCGGGTACGGCGAGCCTCCCACTCAGTTGGCCCTGGATCAGAAAGCGGAGTTGACCAAGGAATTGGAGCAGCATCTGGCCGAGTTCAATAAGCTCATTCAAACCGACGTGGCGGCCTATAACAAAGATGCCTTCGCCCTCGGCGCACCTACGCTCTACGCAGGCGAAGCCATTGCGGTGAAGAAGATTCCGGAAGGGCTCTGAATTCAAAGCTTGGTTGAGGTATAATAAGCCGAGAATGAGTGTTACGAGTCCGGTCTATCTCGACCTTATCGATTTCATCGCCGCCGGCACCACTCCGGAGGCTGTCGCCAACTTCTGCCCTCCGCCGGATGCCCGGCAGAGACTGGAGGCATTGATCGAACGGGACAAATCCGGAACTCTGTCGTTGGAAGAGAAAGCCGAACTCGACCACTTCATGGACTTGGAGCATATCCTAAGGACGGCCAAGGCCCGAGCCCGCCAGATCCTGCATCGTGGCGAGTGATATCGGCGACCAACTGCGAGCTAACGTGGCCCAGCGAGCGGGCCGGCGCTGCGAGTACTGCCTTATCCACGAGGAAGACGCCGGTTTCCCGCATCAAGTTGACCACATACTCAGTCGCAAGCACGGCGGCCCAACATCCTTCGAAAACTTAGCCTACGCCTGTATCGTTTGCAACCGCTACAAGGGGAGTGACATCGCCTCGATTGAGCCGCAGTCGGCAGAGGCAATTCGCATCTTCGATCCCAGGCGGGACCGTTGGACAGATCACTTTAGAATTCACGGCGCAGTCATCGAACCGAATTCCAAGATCGGCTCCGCGACCGTCCTCCTGCTTCGTATGAACGCACCTGAGCGTATCCTCGAGCGCGGATTACTGCAGATCTTGGACCGCTACCCTCGGCGGTAGTGTACATGCTTTCCGTTCCCGGCTCGAGAACGTCCATTGCGCCCTGCGGAGTGGGGCCGTAAGCCCGGCGGGCGCAATCTCCCCGTCGGCTGACGGGCACGGGGAAACCATGAAAAGGCGATCGTAGGGGGCGGCTTGCCGTCCCCTGGATGGGTGGAGCTCACACCAACCGGGGTAGGGCAAGCCCTACCCCTACGCGTTTCCAGGGCAGGCAAATTGTCCGAAAACTCGGCTAGGTGCCTCTGCGGCCCAGCCAAGGGCTTATTTCGCGAGGGCCTTCACGAAACCCGCTAAAAATGCGGCATTCAGAAAATAGAGGCTAGCTTACCCCCACCCATGCCTCGAGAACGCCTTATTTCGGCTCCTAGGCCCTAAAAAGGCCTATTCTACGAGCCCAATCCGCCGAATCTGACACATCTCGGCCCCTACTCGTTTCGCAAAGCCTGCATAGGGTCGAGTTTCGAGGCGTGAGAGGCGGGCAGCCAAACGGCGAGGAGGGCCACGGCCGAAAGCACGAGCGGCGCCGTGATGAACACCGCCGGATCCCAGGGCTTGACGCCGAAGAGCAGGCTCGAGAGGAGCCGCGTCAAAGCGAAGGCCACGGCGATCCCTACCGCCGCGCCCGCGAGCGCCAACTGCATTCCCTGCCTGACCACCAGGTTGCGAATCGCCGCGCCATCCGCACCGAGCGCCATGCGGATGCCCATCTCCTGGGTGCGCTGTTCGACGGAGTAGGCGAGCAGTCCGTAAATGCCGATGGCGGCGAGGACCAGCGCCACGACGCCGAAGATGGTGAGCAATTGCATGTTGAACCTCTGGCGGGCTGTCGAGCGGCCCATTACTTCTTCCATGGTACGGACATGCGCCACCGGAAGGCCGCCGCTCCCGAGGCGCAGTTGTTCTGTAATGGCGGTGATGGCCCGACGGGGATCGCCCCGGGTACGCGCTGCCCAGATCATCGCGGAAGTATCGGAGTAAGCCGCGGCGTACCAGTCCACCACCTGCGCCGTGGGAACCATCAACATGGGATCGGGAGGATGGCCCAGGCCGTTATTGTGCGTATCGCCCACGAGTCCAATGATGGTGCGCGGCGGCTCGTCGGCCTGCACTCCCATACCCGTGCCAACCTGGATTTGCCGGCCCACGGGGTCCTCGCTGGGCCAGAATTTGTTGGCCAAAGCCTGATTGATGAGCGCCACGCCGGGAGCCGCGAGCGTATCGGTCTCTCTGAAATCGCGCCCGCGCAGAATGGGAATCTTGAAGACACTCAGATAGCCGGGCGAGAAACTCATCCAGCGCACGCCCGCCCAGCCCTTCTCGGGATGTCCAGCGATTTGGAAGACCAAACCGTCGTCGACCTGGTTAGGCAGCCAGACCGTCGAGGCCGAGACTTCCACGCCCGGAATCGCGTTGAGCCGCCGGCGGACATTCCGCGAAAGGTCCGCGATCCCCGCCGTGGTGTGGAGGCGCGCGCCGGTCATAGACATCTCGGCGGTCAAAACGTTCTGGGCGTCGAAGCCGGTACCGACCGCGCGCAGGCTCATAAACGTGCGGATCAGCAGCGCCGCGCCGATCAGCAGCACCAGCGCCAGGGAGACTTCGCTAGCCACCAGCAGCGAGCGCGTTTTGCCGGAGCGGAATCCCGTGCCAAAGCGATTGCCGCCTTCCTTGAGCGAGCTGTTCAGGTCGGCGCGCGAGGCGGCGAAGGCGGGGAAGAGCCCAAACAGAATACCGGTGACGAGCGAGACTCCCAGCGTGAACGCGAGCACGCGCCAATCCATCGCCACCGCGGAGCCGTTTTCGCCAAGGCGCGGCAGACCGGCGGGGCTCGCGGCGAGCAGCGCGCGCACGCCCGCAAAACCCAACAGCAGGCCCAGAGCCGCGCTCCCAGCCGAGAGCAGCACACTCTCGGTCAGCAACTGGCGGATCAGGCGGCCGCGGCCGGCGCCCAGCGCGGAGCGGATGGCCAGTTCGCGTTTACGTCCCGCGGCGCGCACCAGCAGCAGGTTGGCGACGTTGGCGCAGGAGATCAGGAGCACCAGTCCGACCGCCCCCAGCATGACCATGAGCGATCGCCGGGCGTCGCCAATGATCAGGTCACGCAGCGGCTCAACGGCAAATATCTCGCCGTCCCTGGGGTTGCTGATGGGAAACAGGCGGTAGTACTCCTCGGTGGCCAGCTTCATTTGCGCGTTGGCGGCGGCGAGCGTGATGCCCGGCTTGAGGCGTGCGGCAGCCTGAAAGTATTGGTTCCCGTTGGTGCTCTCGGGTTCAAACTGGAACGGCAGCCAGATGTCCGCGTCCGGGTCGGAGAAGAACTCCTTCCCGATTACCCCCACGACGGTGTACGGCTCATTACCCAGCGAGATCCACTTTCCCACAATTCCGGGATCGCCGCCGAATCTGCGCTGCCAGAAGCCATAGCTCAGCACCACGACCTCGCCGCCGTGCGGGGAGTCCTCGAGTCGTGTAAAGGTGCGGCCCAGCACGGTCCGGGCGCCGAAGAGACGGAAGTAGGCCCCCGTAACGTGGATGCCGTGGAGCTGTTCGGGCCGGTCGCCGGTAAGATTGAACCCGGGGCTGGTGAAGTCGTAGGCGGCCACGTCCTCGAACACGGCGGTCTGCCGCTCGTAGAGATGAAACACCGGAATCGAAGCCAGATTCGAGGCTAGAAGGCTGCCGCGATTGAGCGGTTTGTGAAAGAACTCGACCATGCGATCGGAGTCCGGGTAGGTGAGCGGCTTGAGCAGCACTGTGTTGACGACCGAGAAAATGGCCGTGTTCGCTCCGATGCCCAGCGCCAAAGCGGCCAGGGCGGTGAGGGTGAAGCCGGGGTTCTTGCGGAACATCAGCAGCGAGTGCTTCGAATCATTCCGGAAACCGCCCATGCCTCCACTCCTTTTGCCGGCGAATAGCCGAGAGGCAGATTATAACAGCGGGCGGTCTGGGGAGGACCACGTCTCCTGGAAGACGCGATATGTCCGGACGGGCTCATCCTGAGCGAAGGATTCATGATCGTTCGTCTCACCGCCTGTCATGAAGATGATTCCCCACTTTTGCCTACTTGTAGGGGAACGGCTTGCCGTCCCCTAACGAACGGGGTAGGGCATGCCCTACGCTTGTCCAAATTGCGATCGGTTCCTTCGATGGCGACCTGCGGCTTTGCCGCCTGACTTGCGGAAAGGCTACGCCTTTCCGAAGGATGGGCACCCTGGATAACCTCCTCT